>JAFZDV010000245.1 GCA_017560955.1 Anaerotignum sp. | reverse complement strand
TTGTTTCCGGCGGCGGTTCTGCTTTGTTCGAAAAACCTGCCGGTGCTCTGACATTGGCTGATTTTCTTGATATTACAGACCAGATGCTGAAATGCGGCGCTGATATTGTAGAAATGAACACTGTTCGCAAACACCTTTCTGGTGTAAAAGGCGGCAGATTTGCAGAAATCTGTTCTCCTGCAAAGGTATACTGCATTGCCTTAAGTGACATTCTGGGAGACAGACCCGATTCCATCGCTTCCGGCCCTGCCTGTGCAGATGCTTCCACTTCCGAAGAAGCTTTTTCTATAGTGGAAAAATATGGGCTGAAATTAAACGATGAAATGAAAAACCAGCTTGCGATGGAAACACCAAAATCTCTTTCCAACGTGACAATGGAAATTACAGGCAGCGTAACACAACTCTGCGAAGATGCAGCAAACACAGCAAAATCCCTCGGTTACACACCGATGATCCTGACAAATATGCTGGATTGTGAGGCAAAAGATGCAGGCAGATTCCTTGCGTCCATTGCAAAGACCATTCAGAAAGACGGTTTACCTCTGAAACCTCCTTGTGCCATTATCTGCGGCGGTGAAACCATCGTTCGTATCACAGGCAAAGGAAAAGGCGGTCGCAATCAGGAACTTGCTCTTTCAGCTGCAGAAGCTATCCGCGGTATGGAAGGTATTGTTGTTGCGGCTGCAGGCTCTGACGGTACAGACGGCCCTACCGATGCAGCAGGCGGCATTGTAGATGGTAATACCCAAACTTTACTTTCCGACAAAGGCATTTCCATTCCTACTGTACTTGCCGATAACAATTCCTATTATGCATTAAAAGAAGTAGATTCCCTTATTATGACTGGCCCTACAGGAACTAACGTCAATGACTTATATCTTCTTCTTTGCAAATGAATTCCATAAGAAAACCCCGACATTTCTGTCGGGGTTTATTTTTGATTTGAATGAAATTACCAGCCGTTTCTGTATTTCAGACATTCATCTGTGATCAGACCTGCTTTATAATCCACGATTGCTTCTTCGATGATTTCGAAACCGCGTTTCAGGTTTTCAGGTTTGATGTTAAGAGGTGGCTGCAGACGCAGTCTGTTGCCTGCCAGAGAGATTACCAGCAGACCTTTTTCGAATGCGCGGAACAGGATCTTATAAGCACCATCGGGGTCGGGAACCATGTTGCCGTTTTCATTTCTTTTCTTAATAACAAGCGCTTTGGACATATCAATACCGCTTGTGCTGAATGCTACATCAGGATGTTTTTTGCAGATATCGGCCAGACAATCATTCATGATTTTTGTATTTTCTTTCAGAATGTTCTGGAATTCATCAGACTGCATGTAGTCGAACTGTGCGATACCAGCTGTACAGGAAACTGCGTTACCTGTCAGTGTGAACAGGTGTGCAGGTGCAGGCAGAACATCCATCATTTCTGCTTTACCGATGAAAGCGCCCAGAGGGAAGCCAGCACCAGCGGATTTACCCATGATGATACCATCGGGGATGATGTCATAATGTTCGATGGACCAGAATTTACCACTGCGGTAGAAGCCCTGCTGTACTTCTTCAGAAATGAACATGATGCCGTGTTTCTGGCACAGTTCATACAGTTTTTTCATAAAGATTTTATGTGCAGGCAGCAGACCAGCGTCACCCTGGATAGGTTCGATGATAACAGCTGCTACTTCTTCGGGATCCAGATATGTTTCAAATGCTCTTTCCAGGTCAGCTACACATTCTCTTTCACATCTTGCATCTTCGATTGTTTCATCATAGAAGGGGAAGCAGTAGATATCAGGCAGTGTAGGGCCCATTTTCGCACGCATCTTTGTTGTTACCATGGACATGGACATGGAACCGTATGTGGAACCGTGGTAACCATTGATGAATGTGATGATTTTGGAACGTTTTGTATAAGCACGGCAGAATTTTACTGCTGCATCGTTGGCATCGGAACCACAGTTACCGAAAGCAACTTTTACAGGTACTTTACCGGGATATACGGAAGCCAGTCTTTCTGCATATTCAACTGCAGGTCTGCCATATGTATAAACGATTGTATACTGAGAATATTTATCCAGCTGTTCTTTTACAGCATCCATAACGATAGGATTACAGCTACCCAGGTTCAAAGAGGATGCACTGGACAGGAAGTCAATGTAAGAATTGCCTTCTACGTCATAAATTGTGTCATGATCAATATGGTCGATTGTCATAGGGAAATAAGACAGATGCTGACAAGGTGCGATTACAGCTTCGTCTCTAGCCACCCAGGAAAGATTTGTTTCTTTACTCATTTTTTGAACACTCCTATTCTTCGGTATAAAACCATTTTTCTTTTGATTGTAAATTGCACCAAAATTTGAGCAATTTATAATTCATTATATTGATTTGAAATGTTTTGTCAACCGTAAACATTTGTTTTTTTACGATTATTTTTTATGCATATTATACTGTATCCACAAAGAGCTTTTTTTCATAAAAATCCAGTATTTTTTCTTCGATTTTCTGTTTTTTCATAAAAAAAAGACCACTTTAAACAAGTGGTCTAAAATATTCAGTATACTTTCAACATCATCAATAAGACAGTCATTACGATCATACTGAACGGAATCATCAGAGAATTCAGTACAGCTGCAACAGAACGATTATAACCACAGCGTTCTGTATAGATGGGAGCAACACTCAGAATGGGTGAAAATACGATCACAGACAAAATCTGACGATATATCAAAGGAATAGGCAGGAAATGGTAAATACAGAGTGCAAATGCTGTTCCCAGAATCATTCTCAGTATAAAAACACCGATCATGTCCTTCAATTCATTGCGATTAAACTTTGGTTCAAACAAAATACCAATCAGAAGCATTGCAACACACGCATTGGCCTGTCCGATCATGCCTGCTATTGTATATACAGGCTCTGGCAATACAATATTCCCTGCGCAAAGCAGAATCATTACCAGATATGTCACAAAAGGCATGGAAGAAAACAGCGTTTTCAGGATTTCCTTTTTGTCAACATTTCCCTTCCCCTTAGAAACCATCATTGCAATGGAAAAAGTAAAACCAAAACACATAATGGCATTGCCTACATCAAACATACATACCAGAGCCACAGCTTCCGCCGCAAAAAAACTGGACATATACGGCAATGTACACAAGCCGATGTTATAACCGGATGTATTGATGATATAAAAGGCTCTCTGTTCTGCCGGTTTCTTTCTTGTTAAAATCAGCGCCACTGTGATGGCAACAAAATGCACAATAAAACCAATTGCAATGGCAACCATAAAACTGCTGTTCAATTCCAGACCTTTAAAGTTGCTGACAATTGCCATAGGCAGTGTGATTTTCAGTACGATTTTACTGAGTACACTGCTGTCATCAATGGAAAACAGACCTATTCTTTTTAAAACAAAACCTAATGCGATCATAAAAAGAAAACCGCAGGCCTTGACCATAATTGCTTCCATAATCGTTCCTCCGAATAATAAAAAAGGCTCTCATCTATTGATGAAAGCCTCTTGTTTGCATATCTGTTATAAATTACAGAGCTGCTTTTGCTGTTTCAACCAGTTTTGTGAAAGCAGCGGGATCGGATACAGCCAGTTCAGCCAGCATTTTTCTGTTGATGTTTACGCCAGCTACTTTCAGACCGTGGATCAGTTTGCTGTAAGAAATTTCGTTCATTCTTGCAGCTGCGTTGATTCTTACGATCCACAGGCTTCTGTATTCTCTCTTTGTCTGTTTTCTGCCAGCGAATGCAAATGCCATTGCTTTCATTACAGACTGTTTTGCTACTCTGTACTGTTTGGATCTAGCACCTCTGTAGCCTCTAGCCAGCTTCAGTACTTTTTTATGTTTTTTTCTAGCGTTCAGCGCGCCTTTAACTCTTGCCATTTTAAAGTCCTCCTAAAAATAATTCTCGAAAAATTGATGTTCCTGAAACTGCTGATTAAGCGTAAGGAATCAGTGTCTTTTTGATTTTGTTTTCTACTGTTCTGTCAGCTGTTGTAGCGTGTCTCAGATTTCTTTTTCTTTTTCTGGACTTTTTACCCAGGATATGCTGAGTGTTGGATTTGTTTCTTTTTACTTTACCTGTACCAGTAACTTTGAATCTTTTAGCTGCTGCTTTTTTTGTTTTCAACTTAGGCATTGTATTGTCCTCCTAAAAAATGTTTGTGATAGTTTCCTTCCGCTTTGCGGATCAGTTTTTTGGTGCAAGGAACATAACCAGGCTCTTGCCTTCCATTTTTGCAGGTTTGTCAACCACACCCAGTTCGGATGTAGCTTTTGCAAAATCTTCCATGATCTGCATACCTACTTTGGAATGACCGATTTCACGGCCTCTGAAACGGATGCTGATTTTAACTTTGTCGCCGTCTTTCAGGAATTCGTTAGCTTTTTTAACTTTAACCTGAACATCGTGTGTATCGATGCTGGGGGACAGACGCAGTTCTTTAACATCAACTGTTTTCTGTTTCTTTCTGGCTTCTTTTTCTTTTTTCGCCTGATCGAATTTGTATTTACCGTAGTCCATAATGCGGCATACGGGGGGTTTCGCTGTAGGAGCGATTTTTACCAGGTCCAGTTTTCTTTCATCAGCGATTTTCTGCGCTTCTCTGGAAGAAACGATACCCAGCTGTTCACCGTTTTCATCGATCAGTCGGATTTCTTTGTCTCTGATCTGTTCGTTAATCATTAACTCAGTAATGGTAAGCACCTCCCAAATTTACTGTATCCACAAGCTCTTTCTTTACAAAAAAGAAAGCGCCGGAAGAAATCCGCCGCACACAGAAAAACAGAGCTAACCTCTGTTCGAATACTGTATTAACCCTATTTGCCCATGCCATAAGGTGAGAAGCGGAACTTCTTCTTTGTTTACTCAAGTAGTATATCAGTTGTATACAAAATTGTCAACACATTTTTGTGCATTTTTCAAAATATTTTCAACTGACTTAACCTTTGATATTTTAACAGAAAAGAACTGAAAAATCAATAAAAAATAAGGACGGAGAGTGATCTCCGCCCTTTTATTTTTAGAGTTTTTGCAATTAGTCCAGAACTTTTGTTGCAACTTCTTCTTTGATTCTTGCAATGAAGTCTGCCAGAGCCATCTGACCTTCTTCGCCGTTCTTTCTGGAACGCAGGGAGATAGCATTTGCTTCAACGTCTTTTTCACCAACAACGATGATGTAAGGTGTTCTTTCGTTTCTAGCTTCTCTGATTTTGTAACCGATTTTTTCTGCTCTGTGGTCTGTTTCAACACGGATACCTTCTGCATCCAGAGCTGCTGCTACGCTGTTTGCGTAATCTGCGAATTTTTCGGAGATAGGCAGAACTTTAACCTGTACAGGAGACAGCCATACGGGGAATGCACCTGCAAAGTGTTCGATCAGGATACCGATGAATCTTTCGATGGAACCGAAGCATACACGGTGGATCATAACAGGACGTTTTTTGCTGCCGTCGGGAGCTGTGTATTCCAGTTCAAATCTTTCGGGCATCTGCATATCCAGCTGGATTGTACCACACTGCCATGTTCTGCCGATGGAGTCTTCCAGGTGGAAGTCGATCTTAGGACCATAGAATGCGCCGTCGCCTTCGTTTACAACATAGCTGATGCCGTTTTCATCCAGTGCATTCTGCAGACCATTTGTAGCGATTTCCCAAGCTTCGTCGGAACCCATGCTGTCTTCAGGTCTTGTAGACAGTTCGATGTGATATTTGAAACCGAACAGGCTGTAAACGCTGTCGATCAGTCTGATTACGCCGGAGATTTCGTCTTTGATCTGTTCTTCTGTCATGAAGATATGAGCATCATCCTGGTTGAAGCATCTTACACGCATCAGACCGTGCAGAGCACCGCTCTTTTCGTGTCTGTGTACCAGACCGATTTCAGCAACACGCATAGGCAGGTCTCTGTAGGAGTGCATATCCTGTTTGTAAACCAGCATACCGCCGGGGCAGTTCATGGGTTTTACTGCATAGTCTTCTTCATCGATAACTGTTGTGTACATGTTATCTTTGTAGTGATCCCAGTGACCGGATCTGTACCACAGTTCTCTGTTCAGGATGATGGGTGTGGAGATTTCTACATAACCATCTTCTTTGTGGATCTGTCTCCAGTATTCCAGCAGTGTGTTTTTCAGAACCATACCTTTAGGCAGGAAGAAGGGGAAACCAGGACCTTCGTCCAGCATAGCGAACAGTTTCAGTTCTTTACCCAGTTTTCTGTGGTCACGTTTTTTCGCTTCTTCGATCATTGTCAGGTATGCTTCCAGTTCGGATGCTTTAGGGTAAGCTGTACCATAGATTCTGGACAGCATTTTGTTCTTTTCGGAACCTCTCCAGTAAGCACCAGCTACGGATGTCAGCTTGATAGCCTTAACTGTTTTTGTGCTCATCAGGTGAGGACCTGCACACAGGTCTGTGAAGTCGCCCTGTTTGTAGAAGGAGATAACAGCATCTTCGGGCAGATCCTGGATCAGTTCTACTTTGTAGGGTTCGTTTCTTTCTTCCATGTATTTGATTGCTTCTTCTCTGGGCATTGTGAATGCTTCAATTGCGATATCTTCTTTCGCAATTTTTTTCATTTCAGCTTCCAGAGCTTCCAGTTCTTCCTGTGTGAAAGCTTTTTCTCTGTCGAAGTCATAGTAGAAACCGTCAGCGATTGCGGGACCGATTGCAATTTTTGCTTCGGGGTACAGGCGTTTTACAGCCTGAGCCAGCATATGGGATGCTGTGTGACGGAATGCGATTTTACCAGCTTCATCTTCGAATGTGCAGATGGAAACTTCCGCATCTTCTTCTACAACATAACGCAGGTCTTTTACTTCGCCGTTTACCAGACCAGCACAAGCATTTCTAGCCAGACCTTCGCTGATGGATTTTGCGATTTCCAGTACGGATACAGCG
>JAFZDV010000023.1 GCA_017560955.1 Anaerotignum sp. | reverse complement strand
GTTTTCAAAAGGATAGTGCCACTGTGCGAAAGGCATTGCACCACTGTCGAACCAGCAGTCGATAACTTCGGGAACGCGAGTCATCAGTTTGCCGCACTGAGGGCAAGTGATGTGTACTGCGTCGATGAAGGGTTTGTGCAGTTCGATTTCTTCAGGACAGTCGGGGGACATTTCTTTCAGTTCAGCGATGGAACCAATTGTATGTCTGTGGCCACATTCACATTCCCAGATGGGCAGTGGTGTACCCCAGTATCTTTCACGGGACAGACCCCAGTCGATAACGTTTTCCAGGAAGTTACCGAAACGGCCTTCTTTGATGTTATCGGGATACCAGTTGATTGTTCTGTTGTTTGCTACCAGTCTGTCACGCAGTTTTGTCATTTCGATGAACCATGTGCTTCTTGCGTAGTACAGCAGAGGAGTGTCACATCTCCAGCAGAAAGGATAGTTATGTTCGAAAGGCAGCGCTCTGAACAGAGAACCGTTTTCTTCCATATATTTCAGGATCACAGGGTCAGCGTCTTTTACGAACAGGCCTTCGAAAGGACCAGCCAGTTCGTTCAGGTGACCGTTAACGCCTACATTCTGATAGAATGTAACGCCATATTTTTTACATACACGGTAGTCGTCTTCACCGTAAGCATATGCTGTGTGAACGATACCTGTACCATCTGTCAGTGTTACGTAGTCATCGCATGTCATGAAGTAGCCTTTGAAGTCTTCGCCGTTGGGCTGGAAGTCAAACAGAGGTTCATATTTTACGTATTCCAGGTCGCCGCCTTTCATACGTTCTACTACTTCATAGTTGCCTTCGCCCAGAACGGATTCCATCAGAGCTTCAGCCATGATTACATAGTAATCTTCGTATTTTGCTTTTGCGTATGTTTCTTTTGCGTTTACAGACAGGATTACGTTGGAAGGCAGTGTCCAGGGTGTTGTTGTCCATGCCAGGAAGTATGTGTTTTCCTGATCTGCAACTTTGAATTTTGCGATAGCGGATGTTTCTTTTACATCTTTATAGCCCTGTGCAACTTCATGAGAGGACAGTGCTGTACCACAACGAGGGCAGTAGGGAACTACTTTGTGGCCTTTGTACAGCAGGCCTTTGTCCCAGATCTGTTTCAGTGCCCACCATTCGGATTCGATGTAGTCATTGTGATATGTTACATAAGGGTTATCCATATCCGCCCAGAAACCAACACGGTCGGAAACGTTTTTCCATTCTTTTTCATATTTCCATACGGATTCCTTACATTTTGCGATGAAAGGTTCTACACCGTATTCTTCGATCTGTTCTTTACCGTCCAGACCCAGCTGTTTTTCAACTTCCAGTTCTACGGGCAGGCCGTGTGTATCCCAGCCGGCTTTTCTCAGAACTTTGTAGCCCTTCATTGTTTTGTAACGAGGGATCAGGTCTTTGATGGCACGAGTCAGGATGTGACCGATGTGGGGCATACCGTTTGCTGTAGGAGGGCCATCGTAGAATGTGAATACGGGAGCGCCTTCTCTTGCTTTGATACTTTTGCCGAAGATATCGTTGTCTTTCCACCACTGTTCAACAACGAGTTCTCTTTCAACGAAGTTCATGTTATTGGGAACTTTGTTATACATTTGAATTCCTCCTTAAAGAGATTTTGTTTTACTTTGTTTTCTTTTTCTTTTGTAGATATGATGGTGCGGTTTTTCCGTCTTTATTTTTTGTATAAAAAAAGTCCTCATCGTCCAACAGGACGAGAGAACTCGCGGTACCACCTGATTTGACGGCATAGTACACCGTCCAACTCAATACATCACCATCATGATGTTTTCCCTTAACGCGGGCCACGGCAGAGTCTACTGAGAAAACTGTTCGGTCTGCCACTCCGGAGTGATCTTCCATATCTTCCCTGACATCAGGCTCTCACCAATGCCTGACTCTCTGGGGTCAGTCTGAGGATATTTACTGTCTCCATCATAGTGTTTCTGATATACAACTACCTGTCCATTATACAATTCAAAAAATGGGTTGTAAAGCCTTTTTTCTGGGAAAAACCAAGTATGTTGTATACAGGAAAATACAAAAGTGAGATGACAAGACAGATGTAAATGCGAAAAGTATTGCTTTTCTGTAAAAAAGCGTGTATAATCTAGATTATAATGTGATTATAATGTACTTTTTGCGGTAATATTGAGTAGCGGCAGGATGTGTTCAAAAAGTATATAACATTCCATCAGCCTGCCATTCCATAAAAAGGAGATTTTGAAAATGAAAGGTAGAGACTTTGCACTGCTGACAGACTTATATGAGCTGACTATGATGCAGGGCTACTATGAAACAGGCGCACATAAAAGACAGGTAGTATTCGATCTGTTCTATAGAAAGAATCCCAGCGGCAACGGCTATGCGATCGCAGCAGGTCTGCAGCAGGCTATTGAATATCTGGACGGACTGCATTTTTCTGATGAAGACATCGCTTATCTGGAAAGCCTGAAAATTTTTACAGAAGGCTTTATTGACTATCTGAGAAACTTCCGTTTTACAGGCGAAGTGTATGCGATCCCCGAAGGTACTGTTGTATTCCCTCATGAACCTCTGATGAGAATCAAAGCACCTATCATCGAAGCACAGCTGATCGAAACAGCACTGCTGAATATCATCAACCACCAGTCCCTGATCGCAACAAAAGCTTCCCGTGTTGTACATGCAGCACAGGGCGATCCCGTTCTGGAATTCGGTCTGCGCCGTGCACAGGGTCCCGATGCAGGTACTCTGGGTGCAAGAGCAGCAGTAATTGCAGGCTGCGTAGCAACAAGTAACGTACTGACAGGTAAAATGTACAATGTTCCTGTAAAAGGTACACATGCACACAGCTGGGTAATGAGTTTCCCCGATGAACTGACAGCTTTCCGTACATATGGTGAACTGTTCCCCGATGCATGCATTTTCCTGGTAGATACATACAATACACTGAAGAGCGGTGTACCTCATGCAATTCAGGTATTTGATGAAATGAAAGCAAAAGGCACACTGCCTGAAAAAGGTTATGGTATCCGTCTGGACAGCGGTGACCTGGCATACCTGTCCAAACGCGCAAGACAGATGCTGGACGAAGCAGGTTATCCCGATGCGATCATTTCCGCATCCAGTGACCTGGATGAAAACCTGATCACATCCCTGAAACTGCAGGGTTCCACAATCAGCCTGTGGGGCGTTGGTACAAAACTGATCACATCTGATGACTGTCCTGCTTTCGGCGGCGTTTATAAACTGGCTGCAGAAGAAAATGAAGACGGTGATTTCGAACCTAAGATCAAACTGTCCAACAACGTAGAAAAAGTAACAAACCCCGGTATCAAAAAAGTTGTTCGTATCTATGATAAGGAAACAGGTAAGATCAAAGCTGACCTGCTGGCTCTGGAAGAAGAAAACTTCTCCGAAGATCAGGATATGCACATCTATGATACAGGTGCAAGATGGAAAAATATGAAACTGCCTGCAGGCACATTCACACTGAGAGAACTGCTGGTTCCTATCTTCATTGATGGTAAACTGGTATATGAATGCCCTGAAACAATGGATATTCAGGCATACTGCAAACAGGAAAAAGAAACTCTGTGGGAAGAACAGAAACGTCTGAAAAATCCCGATATCGTTCCTGTTGACCTGTCTGATATGCTGAGTGCGATGAAACTGAAACTGATCGAAGCAGCAACAAATATCTAATATGTAGAAACAGCCCTGACGAAAGTCAGGGTTTTTCTTTTCAGAAGGTATATTTATTGATATCTTCCATGGTCACACCGGGGTGGAGGGCGATATTGATGCTGTTGGCGATGATGTTTGCCAGACGATCGATCACGGCATCCACCTCTTTGGGGGTAACGAACATATTGCCTGTATAGGGCCCTAAAATATCGGCGATCATCTGATATTTTTCTTCCTGCTCTAAAGACTGCAGGGTTTTATAAAAATCAGAGCCGTGTTCTGTCTGTGCCATCATTTCATTTAAGATACAGTCCATGGTGTCATTGACCAGCGTGGCCGCATCTACAACGGTAGGAACGCCGATGGCGATGACAGGGATGCCCAGACTGTCCTGATCCAGCATCATCCGTTTGTTTCCGACACCTGCACCTGGAGCGATGCCTGTATTGGAAAGCTGGATAGCGGCATTGATACGGCTGGAACGACGGGCTGCCAGAGCATCGATAGCGATGAGCAGGGTGGGATGGACTTTTTCAACGATCCCTTTCAGGATCTCACCTGTTTCAATGCCTGTGATGCCCATGACTCCGGGACTGACGGCAGCAACGGGGCGGACGGTTTCTTCGATTTCCTGCGGCAGGGAGCCCTGCAGATGGCGGGTCACAAGGATTTTGGAAACGACTTTTGGGCCTAGTGCATCTGGGGTGATGTTCCAGTTGCCCAGTCCTGCCACAAGAACACAGGCATCTTTTCCAAATTCCACAAGAGAATGGATGTTTTCGGCTAAAACTTTGATGATTTTTTTGTGGCATTCTGTGTTATTTTCCTTTAGCATTTCTGACTCAAGTGTGATATAATCTCCTTTAGGTTTGCCCATCAGGCGGCTGCCTTCTTCGGAAAGGATGCGCACATGGGTCAGAAAATAATCAGAAGTTTCTTCTGTTTTTACATCCACACCTTCCAGTTCATCAGCGGCGGATGCTTCCTGCTGCGCCAGTTCTCTGGCTTCGATGGCAAGGTCTGTGCGGATGGAGAATGGATTTTTAAGGGTATTTTCATGAAATTGGGTCATTTACTCACTGCCTTTCGGTTTTTTGATTATTTTTTTTCGTACTTTTGAAAAGTATTCATTGACTTATTTGGATTCATAAGGTAGAATATATCTGTTGAGTTAACCACGGGGTGCTCGAGAGAGTGTAAAAAAGGCCCCAGCCGTTCGGAGGGAGAAGCCCTCACAGGTGGTTAATAGTAATTAGAAGAGGATATGCAAAAATATCCAGAGAAAACCACAAAATCATTATTATTTAGGAGGAAATTACATTGGCTAATATCAAATCCGCTAAGAAAAGAATCAAAGTTATCAACAAAAAAACACTGAGAAACAAAATGATCAAATCTCAGGTTAAAACAGCTATGAAAAAAGTTATCGTTGCTGTAAACGCAGGTGACAAAGAAGTAGCAGCAGTTGCTCTGAAAGGCGCTATCTCCGCTATCGACAGAGCATACATCAAAGGCATCTACCACAAAAACACAGTTGCTAGAAAAAAATCTACACTGACAAGACTGGTTAACAGCCTGTAATTAAAAGCGAGAATTTAGGGACATCCAAAAGGATGTCCCTTTTTTCGTTTAAAGCGGAGAAAAACAGTTCGCAGGATAAATTTCAAATGAACTGCTTGCAGGTCAGTTGGAATTCATTTGTGAAGTAAGATTTGCGGAGCAAATCGATGAGTAGGATGTAGTCCTACGAAGTGTTTGCCTTCTTGTGCTGACAAATGTTTTTCTGTGGTGGAAAGAAGGGGTGTTCTGTGGTAAAATAATAATATAAAAAGGAAAAATCACTCCTGAGAGGAGGTTCTTTATGAATTTTGTGGATATCATTATTAAAAAGCGAGACGGCGGGAAATTGGATGCCGAGGAGATCAATTATTTTGTGGCAGGTGTGACCGACGGCTCTCTGCCTGATTACCAGATTTCTGCTTTATTGATGGCGATCCTGCTGAAAGGTATGGATGAGGAAGAAACGGCACAACTGACGATGGGGATGGCCGTTTCCGGAAATACGATCGATCTTTCTTCTGTGGAAGGGTTTAAGGTGGATAAGCACAGTACAGGTGGGGTTGCAGATACAACAACATTGATTCTGGCACCACTGGTAGCCTCTGTTGGTGTGCCTGTAGTGAAAATGAGTGGCCGAGGGCTGGGTTTTTCCGGTGGTACCATTGATAAACTGGAATCTATCCCCGGTTTTCGGGTGGATGTATTAGAAGAACAGGCGCTGGCCTTTGCGCGGAAAAGCGGTATCGTTGTTATGAGCCAGACGGATGACCTGACACCTGCGGATAAGAAACTCTATGCAATGAGGGATGTAACAGGAACGGTAGACAGTATCCCTTTGATTGCTGCCAGTATCATGTCCAAGAAGATCGCTGCAGGGGCAGATGGCATTGTGCTGGATGTAAAATGTGGCAGCGGCGCTTTTATGAAAGATCTGGAAAGTGCAGAAAGTCTGGCGGAAATCATGGTAAGTATGGGCAGACGTGTAGGCCGAAAGGTGACCGCAGTCATCAGCGGTATGGATCAGCCCTTGGGGATGTATATCGGTAATAGTCTGGAGGTAATGGAAGCCATTGAAGTGCTGAAAGGCAATGTAGAAGGCGACCTTCTGGAAGTTTCTCTGACGCTAGGGGCAAATATGCTACTTCTGGCAGGCAGAGTACAGACAGAAACTGAGGGTAAGGAACTGTTGATGGAACAAATCAGAAATGGCAAGGGGCTGGAAAAATTCAGAGAAATGATTGCGCAGCAGGGCGGCGATGTGAATATTATTGATAACTATGACCTGCTTCCACTGTCTCCTGTGAAGATGGAAGTGAAGGCAGACAGAGATGGCTATATCACAAAGATGGATACGGCAATGATTGGCAGAGCCTCTCAGGAAACAGGCGCAGGACGTATGTTTAAAGGACAGCCGCTGGATTTTGGTGCCGGAATTATCATGAAAAAACGTACAGGTGGTGCAATTGCAACAGGAGAAACGCTGGCTATCGTGTATAGTGAAAGTAAGGAGAAATGCGATTCTGCTGCGGTTTTCCTGAAAAAAGCGATCACGATTGCAGAAAAACCTGCGACAGAACAGCCGCCCCTCATCTGGAAGATCATCAGACAGGAGGATTGAGATATGAAACGAGCAATTATCATTGTTTTAGATAGTGTTGGCATTGGCGCGCTGCCTGATGCGGCGGACTTTGGCGATGTTGGCAGCAACACATTGGTCAATATCAAAAAAGCAAGACCTGAAACCAGTCTGCCGAACCTCTGTGCTTTGGGACTGGGGAATATGCAGGGTGAAGAAATTGAATTGTTGGGAAAAGTGGATGCACCGAAAGGGGCTTTTGGCAAAATGGCTGAAATGTCCATTGGTAAGGATACAACAACAGGCCATTGGGAAATTGCAGGCATCATTACAAAAGAACCTTTCCCGACTTATACAGAAAATGGTTTTCCTGATGAAGTGATCGAAGCTTTTGAGGAGGCCATCGGTACAAAATGTATCGGCAACTACGCGGCTTCGGGAACGGTCATTATTCAGGATCTGGGTCCTGAACATGTGAAAACAGGATATCCTATTGTTTATACTTCTGCGGACAGCGTATTCCAGATCGCAGCCCATGAGGATGTCATCCCTGTGGAAAAACTCTATGAAATCTGCGAAAAAGCCAGAAAGATCCTGACAGGTGAGCACGGGGTTGCCCGTGTCATTGCCCGTCCTTTTATCGGTAATGCGGAAGAAGGTTTCACCAGAACTAAAAACAGAAGGGACTTCTCTCTGGAGCCTACAGGTGTGACGATCCTTGATCTGGCGAAGGAAAAAGGTATGGAAGTCGTTGCGATTGGTAAAATTGAGGATATTTTTGAAGGTCGCGGTATGACAAAAGCAGACCATACAAAAGATAATGCCGATGGTATCGATAAGACACTGCAGTATATGAAAGAGGATTTTGAGGGTATTC
>JAFZDV010000244.1 GCA_017560955.1 Anaerotignum sp. | reverse complement strand
GGCATTATTGTAAGTCAGGATCCAATCGGGATGCTGCACTGCCATATTATCTTCAGACAGAACAGATAAATCTGTGCCGGAAGTGGTGATTCGATAAGGGTTCATCCATGCATGAAATTCCATGCCGCGTTTATGAGCTTCTTTTATCATAAATGCCATAGGATCATAGCCGGGATCTTTCCCCTGTACCCCTGTCAGTACCGCACTCCATGGATTCAGTTCCGATTCATAAAAGGCATCCCCTTTGGGGCGTACCTGCACGATCACTGCATTCATGCCCAGTTCCTGTGCCTGTTCCAGTTTCTCTATAAATTCTCTCTTCTGTGCATCCTCATCATTGGTCACAGAAGGATAATCCGCACTATATACCGTAGAGATCCATACAGCGCGCAGGTCCTTATTGTCCACCGCATAAACCTCCTGCACAGCGATGGTCGTCATCCCCAACGCAATACATAACAGCCCTGCGGTCAGTTTTTTCATCCATTTTTTCATCTTACTTCTCCTAATTTCCAGAATTCTCTGTTTTTCCCCTAACAAAAATATTGTATCATATCTTTTTCCATAAAAACATTACTTTTCTCTTAATTATAAAAAAGGTTGCATAAATCTTTTGTTCGGTTTATTCTATTTGAAAATAAAAACGAGGTGAAACACCATGAGATACGGCCTGATCGGCGAAAAATTAGGACACAGTTTTTCCAAAATCATTCACGAACAGCTGGCAGATTACACATATGACCTGATTCCTCTCTCAAAGGAGGAACTGGATATTTTCATGCAGGAAAAACAGTTTGCCGCATTGAATGTAACCATCCCTTACAAGGAAACAGTTATCCCTTATTTAGATGAGATAGATGCCCATGCTGAAAAAATCGGCGCAGTAAATACCATCGTAAACAGAAACGGGAACCTGAAGGGCTACAATACAGATTTTTATGGATTCCGTTATATGCTTTTACAAAATAATATCGATGTGAAAGGAAAAAAAGCATTGGTTCTGGGTAAAGGCGGTGCCTCCAAAGCAGTCATTGCTGTGCTGGAAGAAATGGGAGCAGAAGAAATCCTGACTGTCTACTATAAGGAAAATCCTGAAACCATCACTTATGAAGAATGCTACAAAAACCATTCCGATGCGGAGGTCATCGTAAACACAACCCCTGTTGGGATGTATCCCAAAGCGGATGACTGCCCTATCGATTTAGATAAATTCCCTTCTCTTAAGGGTGTAGCCGATGTCGTTTACAATCCCCTTCGTACACAACTGATCATTGAAGCAGAAAAAAGAAACATCCCCTCTGCAGGCGGACTGGAAATGCTGGTTGCACAGGCAAAATATGCCGTAGAAATCTTCCTTGATACGAAAATGGAAGATACATGCATCCAGAAAATCAACACAGCCCTGACAAAAGAAAGAAGCAATCTTGTTCTTATCGGTATGAGCGGAGGCGGCAAAACAGTCCTTGGTCAGAAAGCCGCAGAAAAACTTGGAAAACAGTTTGTAGATACGGATGCAGAAATCGTAAAACGTATCGGCATGCCCATCACTGATTTTTTTGCAAAAGAAGGCGAACCTGCCTTCCGTAAAATTGAAACAGAGGTACTCCACGAACTTTCTTCCCAGAATAATCTGGTCATTTCCACTGGCGGCGGTATTGTAAAAAATCCTCTGAATGTGGAATTTCTGAAAAGAAATGGACGTATCATCTGGCTGAAAAGAGATGCTGAACTGCTGCAGAGCGGCAACGGCAGACCCCTCGCCCCCAATATGGCCGCAACAAAAAAATTATATGAAGAACGACTTCCCCTTTACACTGCTGCGGCAGAAGCTATTGCTGAAAATAACGGCACTGCAGAAGAAGGATTAGAATCTATCCTTTCTGCATACGAAAAAACATTTATCTGAAAAAGCGAACCCCCTCTCTTACGAGAAGGGGTTCTTTTTGGATATATAGGAGTATTACTACGAGAAGCCTCTGTTATTCGTGGTGATGGAGTTCTTCCACATCCTCCACAGGTTCTTTCAGACCTTCAATTACGATATTGTTTTTCTGAGCATAATCCCACAGTGCTGCATGGAGGGCTTCTTCTGCCAGACAGGAACAATGTACCTTTACGGGAGGCAGGCCATCCAGTGCTTCCATAACTGCTTTATTTGTCACCTGCAGTGCTTCCTGCACTGTTTTGCCTTTTACCAGCTCTGTCGCCATGGAACTGGTTGCAACTGCTGCACCACAGCCAAATGTTTTGAATTTTGCATCTACGATTTTGCCCTCTTCGATCTGAAGGTATACCTTCATGATATCGCCGCATTTCATATTGCCAACCTGACCAACACCACTGGCATTTTCAATTTCACCAACATTTCTGGGATTCATAAAATGATCCATTACTTTTGCACTATATTCCATACCATTTCCTCCTTGGTAATTCACTTATTTCTCATTACAGAAAATACCTCAAGACCTTCGGTCTTCTGGTCGTTTGCTCTATTATTTCTGACTTTTCAGATAGTCTTCCCAAACGGGTGACATATCTCTTAATCTCTGCACGATGGCAGGCAGTTTTTCCAGTACAAAGTCTACTTCTTCCTCTGTATTCTGATGATCTAATGTTAATCTCAGAGAACCATGGGCTGTTTCATGTTTCAGGCCAATGGCCATCAACACATGGGAAGGATCCAGAGAGCCAGATGTGCAGGCAGAACCACTGGATGCTGCCACGCCAAATGCATCTAACAACACTAACAGGGATTCCCCTTCAATATAGGAGAAGGAAATATTACAGTTGCCGGGCAAGCGTTCTGCAGGATGTCCATTCAGGCGGCTATGAGGGATATTC
>JAFZDV010000243.1 GCA_017560955.1 Anaerotignum sp. | reverse complement strand
GTGTGATCATCAGGCCAAAGAAGATACAGCCTTTGAATGTACGGCCTTCTGCTTTCATCGCTTCCATTGTGGGAACGAAGATTTTTTCCATACATTCCTGTGCTACTGCTTCTGTGTAGCAGGGGTTGGGTGCGATCGTACCCATACCGCCTGTATTCAGGCCTTTGTCGCCGTCGAATGCTCTCTTATGGTCCATAGCGGAAACCATAGGAACGATCACTTTACCATCTGTAAAGGACAGAACAGAAACTTCGGGGCCTGTCATGAATTCTTCGATAACGATGTGATTACCGGAATCACCGAATACCTTATCCGCCATCATGGAACGAACGGCATCTTTCGCCTGTTCTCTTGTTTCTGCAATGATAACGCCTTTACCCAGTGCCAGACCATCCGCTTTGATAACTGTGGGGATAGGTGCTGTTTCCAGATATTCCATTGCTTTATCCATATCGTTGAATACTTCATAAGCCGCTGTGGGGATACCATATTTTTTCATCAGGTCTTTGGAGAAAACCTTGCTGCCTTCCAGAATGGCAGCTTTTTTATCGGGGCCGAAGCAAGGGATACCAACTTCATTCAGGGCATCAACCATACCCAGAACCAGAGGGTCATCGGGTGCTACTACTGCGAAGTCGATGGCATTTTCTTTTGCGAAAGCCACAACGCCTTCGATATCTTTTGCACCGATATCCACGCATGTTGCGTCTTTCGCGATACCGCCGTTACCGGGCAGTGCATACAGTGCTGTTACTTCGGGATTTTCTTTGATTTTCTTGATGATAGCGTGTTCTCTGCCGCCACCACCGATCACCATTACTTTCATTTGTAAGTCTCCTCTCGGAAAATTAGTGGTGGAACAGTCTCATGCCTGTGAATGCCATTGTCATACCGAATTTGTTGCATGTAGCGATAACATTGTCATCACGGATGGAGCCGCCAGGTTCTGCAATGTAGGAAACGCCGCTCTTTGCTGCTCTTTCGATGTTATCACCGAAGGGGAAGAAGGCATCGGAGCCCAGCGCAACGCCTGTAATGGTTGCCAGATATGCTTTCTTTTCTTCTCTTGTCAGAGGTTCGGGTTTTTCGGAGAACAGTGTCTGCCATACACCTTCAGCCAGTACATCTTCGTAATCATCGGAGATATAAACGTCGATTGTGTTATCTCTGTCAGGACGGCCTACTGTAGGCAGGAAAGGCAGGTTCAGAACTTTCTGGTGCTGTCTCAGGTGCCAGATATCTGCTTTGTTACCAGCCAGTCTTGTGCAGTGGATTCTGGACTGCTGACCAGCGCCAACGCCGATTGCCTGACCGTCTTTAGCGAAGCATACGGAGTTGGACTGTGTATATTTCAGAGTGATCAGTGCGATGATCAGGTCGCGTTTTGCTTCTTCAGGCAGTTCTTTGTTTTCTGTTACGATATTTTCCAGCAGAGCTTTGTTGATTTCGAAATTGTTTCTGCCCTGTTCGAATGTGATACCGAATACCTGTTTTACTTCCTGTACTTCAGGAACATAGTTGGGATCGATTTTTACGATATTGTAGTTGCCGTTTCTTTTGGATTTCAGGATTTCCAGCGCTTCATCTGTGTAGCCGGGAGCGATGATACCATCAGAAACTTCTCTTTTGATCAGCGTTGCTGTTGTTTTGTCACAAACATCGCTCAGTGCGATCCAGTCACCAAAGGAGGACATTCTGTCTGTACCTCTTGCTCTTGCGTAAGCCAGTGCCAGAGGGGATTCATCCAGACCTTCGATATCATCTACGAAGCAAGCCTTTTTCAGGTCATCGCTCATAGGTGTACCTACTGCTGCGGATGTGGGAGAAACGTGTTTGAAGGATGTTGCTGCAGGCATGCCCAGTGCTTCTTTGATTTCTTTTACCAGCTGCCAGCTGTTGAATGCATCCAGGAAGTTGATGTAACCGGGTCTGCCGGACAGGATTTCGATGGGCAGTTCCTTGTCACCGTTCATGTAGATTTTTGCGGGTTTCTGGTTGGGGTTACAACCATATTTCAGTTCGAATTCTTTCAATTCTTTCCTCTCCTTCCATATATAAAAGCCAACGCCTCGCACAAAGCAACGCTTTGTGCAAATCGGGTCAAGGGGGTGACCCCCTTGCAGGGGATGTAGGGGACAGCGTCCCCTACGAACTTAAGCGTTTTTGTTGATCATTCTGTTTTCAACTTCGCCTGTTTTCAGGTCAACGAAACGAACATAGATGGAGATTTTGTTCTGTTCGTTCAGGTTTGTCCAGATTTCTTCCAGCCAAGCATCGATATCATTGGGAACGATAGTTCTTTCGGGTTCACCGCAGAATGTAGGCAGGGGGTTGCCGTCGCCCATGTATGTATGAATGAAGTGACCTGTACCAGCCAGTGCTTTATAGGAATATGTGAATCTGTTGCATGCTGTACCTTCCGCATCAGCAGATTTCAGGATAGACATTTTGTATGTGAAGTCGCCGTCAGCGAATGTAGCCATACCGCTGATTCTGGGTGTCCAGTTGGGACCATCGGGTTCAAATTCTCTTGTTTCCAGAGCATCTTCGAAGGATTTGCCTTCTACTACGAAATCTCTGATTGTATCTGTCTGGTCGCCGTTTGTAACGATCAGTTTGCCGTCCAGTTTACGAACGGGAGCATAGATGATCAGGGAAGGATCTTCCACTTTGGATTCATCGAAGGGGTAGATCATTACATCTTCGCCTTCTTCTCTGAATACACGGTTACGGCTGTTTTCGCTTCTGCCCATGATGAAGTAAGCAAAAGCAGCTTTTGTACCATCTTCTGTTTTACCGATCACGATACCACGGCCAACATAAGGGTTGTCTTTTACCAGATCTTTCATTGTATCTTTGTGATAAACGTTCATTTTTTACGTCCTTTCTATATGTAGGAACTTATGCCTGTAATTTTTTTGCAACTAATTCCACAGCCTGAGGAAGCAGGATCCATTCCGCCTGTTCCATAACTCTTTTCTGCAGAACTTCTGCTGTATCGCCTTCCAGAATTTCAACTGCTTTCTGCAGAATGATCTCACCGCCGTCGGGGATCTCATTTACATAGTGTACAGTTGCGCCTGTCACCTTCACGCCATATTCCAGCGCTGCTTCATGGACACGCAGACCATAGAAGCCTTCACCGCAGAAGGAAGGGATCAGGGAAGGATGTACATTCACGATGCGCTTGGGATAAGCAGATGTGAAGTTTTCGCTGAGGATTGTCATAAAGCCTGCCAGAACGATCATGTCGATGCCGTTTTCTGTCAGAACCGCTTTTACCGCTTCTTCGTATGCGATCTGAGATTCATAATCTTTTCTCTTCACAACTGCAGAAGGGATATTGTTTTCCGCTGCTCTTGTCAGGGCATAGGCTTTATCATTGCTTGCCAGCACCAGTGCGATCTCACCGCTGGGGATCTCTCCCCTTTTGGCTGCATCGATCAGTGCCTGCAGGTTTGTACCGCCGCCGGATACGAATACGGCGATCTTTGTTTTCTTATTCAATTACAACACCTTCTTCAGAAGCGATGATTTCGCCCATGATGTAAGCATCTTCGCCGTTTGCTTTCAGGATTTCGATTGCTTTTTCAGCATCTTCTTTCGCTACAACAACGGACATACCAACACCCATGTTGAATGTGTTGAACATATCTCTTTCGGGGATGTTGCCCTGTTCCATGATCAGGCTGAAGATCGCAGGGATTCTCAGTGCATCTTTGTTGATTTTTGCACCAAAGCCTTTAGGGATGGATCTGGGGATATTTTCATAGAAACCGCCGCCTGTGATGTGGGAAACAGCTTTTACTGTAACTTCTTCAAACAGAGCCAGCATGGGTTTTACATAGATTTTTGTGGGAGCCAGCAGAGCTTCACCGATGGATTTGCCGCCCAGTTTTTCCAGAGGTGTTTTGATGTCAGCGTTTTCAACATCCAGTACACGACGAACCAGAGAGAAACCGTTGGAATGAACACCGCTGGAAGGCAGAGCCAGAATTACGTCGCCTTCTTTGATTGTTTTGTTGTTCAGGATTTTGTCTTTGTCAACAACACCTACAGCAAAACCAGCCAGATCGTATTCGTCTTCGGGATAGAAGCCGGGCATTTCTGCTGTTTCGCCGCCAATCAGGGATGCGCCGGACTGTACACAGCCTTCTGCAACACCGCTAACGATAGCAGCTACTTTTTCGGGGAAGTTTTTGCCTACTGCAATGTAGTCCAGGAAGAACAGAGGTTTTGCACCTACGCAGATGATATCGTTTACGCACATAGCTACACAGTCGATACCTACTGTGTCATGTTTGTCCATCAGGAATGCCAGTTTCAGTTTTGTACCTACACCGTCAGTACCGCTTACCAGTACGGGTTTTGTGATACCTGTCATGTCCAGTTCGAACAGACCGCCGAAACCGCCGATATCACCCATTACACCTGCGGACATTGTTTTTGCGATGTGTGTTTTCATCAGTTCTACTGCTTTGTAGCCAGCTGTGATGTCAACGCCGGCAGCTTTGTAACTTTCGCTGAAGCTTTTCATTTTGAATACTCCTCCCTTAATTAAAACAATAATCTCTTATCGTATCATTACCTTTTATAATATATTTTTATATCTACGCCAAAAAAGAGTCCTTCTGCAAGCACTCCTTATTTTGCGTACTTAGCCACTAATGCTGCATCTTTTTCCAGAACTTTTGCTGCTGCTTCTGCTCTTGCCGCATCCAGTTTTGCAGCCAGTTCCGCATCTTCAACACCCAGGATCTGAATTGCCAGCAGAGCCGCATTTTCAGCACCATCGATGGCTACTGTTGCAACAGGCAGGCCGCTGGGCATCTGTACTGTAGACAGCAGTGCATCCAGACCATCCAGTGTGGAAGATTTGATGGGGATACCAATTACAGGAAGTGTTGTGTTTGCTGCCATTGCACCTGCCAGATGTGCTGCTTTGCCAGCTGCTGCGATGATGGCACCAAAGCCGTTTGCTCTTGCATTTTTTGCAAATTCACTTGCTTCCACAGGTGTTCTGTGTGCAGAGTAAACATGCGCTTCAAAGGGTACACCGAATTTTTCCAGTGTTGCCATTGCTTTTTCCACTACAGGCAGATCGCTGTCGCTGCCCATAACGATACCGATTTTCTTCATGGGTTACCTCCTAAATAATCGTTCTCTCATCGTTTTTGCGACATACATAGAAGGGCAGTCCTATTCCGTATTTCTCGGAAACCAGGACTGCCCAGACGGTCGGCTCAAGCAGTTCTGTGTTACTGCTTACTTTCAGGTTTTCTGCTCCCATGTGGTTACCCACTGATCCGTCAGTCACAAAAAACCGCATAAAATTACATCTTCAGTCTACCATAACGAATTTCCAGTGTCAATAAATTCCACAATACCTCCTCTAATAACTTCTTATAGTATATGCCGTCAGAATCCGTACAAAATATTGACATAAAATTACCTTCATGATAAAATATTGAAGATTTAGAGAAAATTCAATTTTTGACCCGATTAGCGAACGAAAGGAGAGATCACTTTGAACTACATTTTGACTAACGCAAACGTTTATGTTCAGGGCAATTTCATGAAATCCAACGTATTCATCGCCAACGGTATCATCAGCGAAATTTCCAACCGCACACCCCAGAACGAGTGTCCCGTTTTTGATATGAACGGTTTATTTGTGTTTCCCGGTTTTATTGATGTTCATGTACATCTGAGAGAGCCGGGCTTTTTTTATAAAGAAACCATCAAAACAGGTACTCTGGCAGCGGCTCATGGCGGCTACACAGCAGTCTGCTCCATGCCCAATCTGAACCCTACACCCGATTGCATGGAAAATCTGGAACCCCAGCTGAAGGCCATCCGCGAAACAGCCTGCATCGAAGTTGTACCTTACGGCACACTGACCATTGGTGAAATGGGTGAAACCCTTGCAGCGATCGACGAACTGGCACCTCATGTCTGCGCATTTTCCGATGACGGACGCGGTGTACAGAGTGATGCAATGATGCTGGAAGCCATGAAAAAAGTCCACGGTCACAACATGATCGTTGCAGCCCACTGCGAAGATAACAGCCTGCTCTTCGGCGGCTATATCCACAAAGGGGAATATGCTGAAAAACACGGACACAAAGGTATCTGCTCCGAAAGTGAATGGAAGCAGATCGAAAGAGACCTGAAACTGGTGAAGGAAACAGGCGTGAAATATCATGTCTGCCACATTTCCACAAAGGAAAGTGTGGAACTGATCCGTCAGGCGAAAAAAGATGGTCTGGATGTGACATGCGAAACAGCACCCCACTACCTGACCATGAATGATTCCATGCTGCAGGAAGACGGCAGATTCAAAATGAATCCCCCTATCCGTTCTGCAGAAGACCAGAAAGCACTGATCGCAGGTATTCTGGACGGCACAATCGACATGATCGCTACAGACCACGCACCTCACTCTGCTGAGGAAAAAAGCAAAGGTCTGGACAAGAGCATGATGGGTGTTGTAGGTCTGGAAACAGCCTTCCCCGTTCTTTACAAAGAACTGGTGAAAAAAGGTGTGATCACACTGGAAAAACTGATCGAACTGATGCATACAAATCCCAGAAACCGTTTCGGTATCGGCACTGCTCTGGAAGTTGGCCAGCCTGCCAGCCTGACAGTGTTCGATCTGGAAAAGGAATACACAGTCGATCCTGAAAACTTCCTGACAATGGGCCGTGCAACTCCCTTCAAGGGCAACACAGTATGCGGCGCATGCAAGATGACAATGTATAAAGGCAATATTGTATGGGAAGATAAATAAATCAATTCACTAAGAAGTATCGTATGGCAGGTAAAGTGATTCTATCAATAGAATCCCACCACTCTCCGTACTCAGATATGTAACTAAATTCAATTCACGCATTTACTTACAAGGAGGACAAAATTATGCCAAAGAGAACCGACCTGAAAAAAATCCTGATCATCGGCTCCGGCCCCATCGTAATCGGCCAGGCTGCTGAATTTGACTATGCAGGTACACAGGCTTGCCTTGCCCTGAAAGAAGAAGGCTATGAAGTAGTACTGGTTAACTCCAACCCTGCTACAATCATGACAGACACAACAATCGCAGACAAAGTGTACATGGAACCCCTGACACTGGAATACGTTGCAAAAATCCTGCGTTATGAAAGACCCGACGCGATCCTGCCCGGTATCGGCGGTCAGACAGGTCTGAACCTGGCAATGCAGCTGGCGAAAAAAGGCGTTCTGAAAGAATGTCAGGTTGAACTGCTGGGTACATCCATTGAAAGTATCGAAAGAGCAGAAGACCGTGAACTGTTCAAAGAAATGTGTGAATCCATCGGCGAACCCGTTATCCCTTCCGTGATCACATACTCCGTTGAAGAAGGTATCAAAGCTGCAAACGAAATCGGTTACCCCGTTGTACTGCGTCCCGCATTCACACTGGGCGGTACAGGCGGCGGCTTTGCAAACAACGAAGCTGAACTGATCGAAATCATGAAAAATGCGCTGAAACTGTCTCCCGTACATCAGGTACTGGTTGAAAAGAGCGTAAAAGGTTATAAAGAAATCGAATTCGAAGTAATGCGTGACGGTACAGACCACGCGATCACAATCTGTGGTATGGAAAACATCGACCCCGTTGGCGTTCACACAGGTGACTCCATCGTAGTTGCTCCTATCCTGACACTGAATGATCACGACTTCAACATGCTGAAAGACTCCGCTCTGAAAATCATCAAAGAACTGAAGATCGAAGGCGGCTGCAATGTTCAGTTCGCACTGGACCCCAACTCTTCTCAGTACTACCTGATCGAAGTTAACCCTCGTGTATCCCGTTCCTCTGCTCTGGCTTCCAAAGCATCCGGTTTCCCTATCGCAAGAGTAACAGCTAAAATCGCTGTAGGTATGAGCCTGGATGAAATCCAGATCGGCGAAACAACAGCAAACTACGAACCCGCTCTGGACTACATCGTAGCAAAAATGCCTCGTTTCCCCTTTGATAAATTCGCAACAGCTGCAAACACACTGTCCACACAGATGAAAGCAACTGGTGAAGTTATGGGTATCGGTAGAACTCTGGAAGAATGTCTGCTGAAATCCGTACGCTCTCTGGAAATCGGCGTTTGCCACCTGCACATGGCTAAATTCGATGATATGGCGAACGAAGAAATGCTGGCATACATCGCAACAAGCCCTGACGACAGAATCTACGCGATCGCTCAGCTGATCAGAAACGGCGTATCTCTGGACGAAATCTTCGAAGCAACAAAAATCACAATGTACTTCCTGGAATCCTTCAAGAAGATCGTTGATTACGAAAAAACACTGTCCGAAAACGTTGGCAACAAAGAAATCCTGTCCGTTGCTAAGAAAATGGGCATCTCCGATAAATTCATCGCGAAGCTGTGGGGCTGGGATGAAGTTGCAGTATTCGATCTGAGAAAAGAAATGAATCTGTTCCCTGTTTACAAAATGATCGAAACATC
>JAFZDV010000022.1 GCA_017560955.1 Anaerotignum sp. | reverse complement strand
TGAAACAACTTCCTTTTCGATTGCTTAGGAAGAATTTTCGGAAGCGAATGGAAGGGAGGGAATGATCATGAGATATCCGAGAGAAATCATTGACGAAGTCAGAATGCAGAACGATATCGTAGAAGTCATTTCCCAGTATGTACCCCTGAAGCAGAAGGGCAGTTCCTATTTTGGGCTGTGTCCTTTCCATAATGAAAAGACCGCTTCCTTTTCTGTAAACAGCGAAAAACAGTTTTACTACTGCTTCGGCTGCGGTGCAGCAGGCAATGTGTTCTCCTTCCTGATGGAAATGGAGAATCTGGATTTCCCCGAGGCTATGAAAAAACTGGCGGAACGGGCCCATATCACCCTGCCTGAACCGGAAAAATCCGCACAGGTCATTGCGGCGGAGCAGACAAAACAAAGACTGTTTGATATCCACACTGCAGCAGGAAGATATTTTTACGACTGCCTGCAGGAAAAACAGGGGGAACAGGCGAGAGCATATCTTGCCAAACGCCAGATGGACCCCCGTATGGCAAGAAAATTCGGCATAGGGTATTCGCCCGACAGTTACGATGCTTTGTTCAAGCATCTGAAGGAGAAAGGATTTACCCTTTCAGATATCCTGAAATCGGGCCTTGTGCTGGAAAATAAAGACGGCAAGGGTTATCATGACCGATTCCGCGGCAGACTGATGTTCCCCATCTTTGATGTGCAGGGCAGAGTGGTTGGCTTCGGCGGACGCATCCTTGCAAAAGGGGAACCGAAATATCTGAACTCCCCTGAAACCATACTGTTCAGCAAAAGCCGAAATCTGTATGGTCTGAACTTTGCCAAAGCGGCAAAAAAACGGGAACTGATCCTCGTAGAAGGGTATATGGATATGCTTTCCATCTATCAGGCGGGATTTAAAAATGTAGTGGCATCCCTTGGTACAGCTTTTAATAATGACCATGCAAGGACACTGAAACGGTTCGCCGATGATGTGATCCTCCTGTATGACAGCGACGAAGCAGGTACCAATGCAGCCCTCAGAGCCATTCCCGTGCTGGTCAAAAACGGGTTCCGTGTGAAGGTAACGCAGGTACCCGATGGAAAAGACCCCGATGAATTTATCAAGGCAAAAGGCGCGGCGGAGTTTTCCAAACTCCTGATCAATGCCGTGCATTATATATCCTTCGAGATTGCATGTATCCAGCGGAAATATAATTTAAAGAATCCGGAACATCGCGTCCGCTTTGCCACAGAAGCGGCCGAAACTCTGGCGAAACTGGACAGCGAGATCGAACGAAATGTCTACCTTGGCGAAGTGAGCCGGGTGACGGGCGTAGAAGAAGAAGCCATCCGCAGTGAAATTCGAAAACTGATGCGAAAAGAAGATGAGGCCTTCCGAAAAGAGGCAGAAAAGCGGCAGCAGAACCTGAAGAATTACACGGCAGAGGGCAGAAAAGTGGAGAAAGGGCTGATCGAAGCCCAGAGGAACCTGCTGTATTTTGCATCTCAGCAGCAGGGGGTATATCAGATTCTGAAAAATGTGCTGGAGGATGATGATTTTACAGAAGATGCATTCCGCAAAGGCTTTCATCATATCGGCGAACTATGGAGTTCCTCAGGCCATGTGTTCCCTGCCGACCTGGTGAGCAGATTTGAGGAAACGAAGGAACAGAAAATGGTGACAGAAATTTTTGCCGTGCAGCTGCCTACAGAAAACGGGGCGGATATGGAAAAAGCCATCAATGAAGAGGTAAGGCTGCTGAAACGGACAAAGATCGACCACCTGACAGCGACCGCCGCCACCGTGGAGGATATTCAGAGAATGGTGGAGGCAAGGAAGAAACTGGAGTCCCTGTATATTACCATTTGATATGGTTAGACTATAATCAACACAGAAAGGAAGGATTGCGTTGAAATCCGTCGAAGAAACAACATTATTGACCAAACTGGAAGAACTTGTCCAGATGGGCAAAAAGAAAAAAAGCGTATTAGAGTATAAGGAAATCATGGATCATCTGGCGGATCTGGATCTGGATCCCGACCGTATTGATAAAATCTATGAATACCTGGAAACACAGGGTATCGATGTCCTCGGGAATATTGAAGCGGAAGAAGAAGTCGAAAAAGAACTCGACCTGACACTGCCCGAAGGTATCAACATCGACGACCCCGTGCGTATGTACCTGAAAGAGATCGGTAAAGTTCCTCTGCTGACAGCAGAAGAAGAAATCGAACTGGCAAGAAAAATGGAAGAAGGCGGCCCTGAAGGCGAAGCAGCGAAGAAAAAACTGGCAGAAGCAAACCTGCGTCTGGTAGTAAGTATCGCAAAAAGATATGTTGGCCGTGGTATGCTGTTCCTGGATCTGATTCAGGAAGGTAACCTGGGTCTGATCAAAGCCGTTGAAAAATTCGACTTCCATAAAGGCTTTAAATTCTCCACATATGCAACATGGTGGATCAGACAGGCTATCACTCGTGCCATTGCCGATCAGGCAAGAACCATCCGTATCCCTGTTCATATGGTAGAAACAATCAACAAACTCATCCGCGTTTCCAGACAGCTGCTGCAGGAACTGGGTCGTGAACCGACCGCAGAAGAACTGGCACAGGAAATGCAGATGCCTGAGGAAAAAGTACGTGAAATCATGAAGATCGCACAGGAACCCGTTTCTCTGGAAACACCTATCGGTGAAGAAGAAGACAGCCATCTGGGCGACTTTATTCCCGATGATGATATCCCTGCTCCTGCAGAAGCTGCAGCCTTCACTCTGCTGAAAGAACAGCTGATGGAAGTTCTGGATACACTGACAGACAGAGAGAAAAAGGTTCTGAGCCTGCGTTTTGGTCTGGAAGACGGCAGAGCAAGAACACTGGAAGAAGTAGGTAAAGAGTTCAATGTAACAAGAGAACGTATCCGCCAGATTGAAGCAAAAGCACTGCGCAAACTGCGTCATCCCAGCAGAAGCAAAAAACTGAAAGACTATCTTGAATAAGATGAATAAAAGGGCGTAATTATTACGCCCTTTTTCATAATATCTATAAATCTCCACCGCAGAAACGAAGTTTCTGCAATTGGGGTTCCAAGGGAATCATTCCCTTGGCAGGGTTTGGGACAGCGTCCCAAGAAAAAAGGAGAGTATCATGGAAATATCAAAAAGATTAGAACTGGTTGCAAGTTTGGTCACCAATGATGTTATTGCGGATATTGGTACAGACCATGGCTATGTACCCATTTATTTATACAAACAGGGAAAAATCAAGAAGGCCTATGCCTGTGATGTGCGCAAAGGCCCTCTGGAAAAATGCAAGGAAAACATTGCGCTGTATGGTGCGGAGGATGTGATCGAGCCTCGTTTGGGCAGCGGTCTGATCCCCCTGAAACCCTTTGAGGCGGAAACAGCCATCATGGCTGGTATGGGCGGTATGCTCATCGTACATATCCTGCAGGACAGCCCCGAAGTAGCAGACAGCCTGAAGGAACTGGTGCTGTCCCCCCAGCGTGATTTCGCGGAAGTACGAAGATATCTGCACAAAATCGGTTTTTCCATCAAAGAGGAGCATATGCTGAAAGAGGATAATAAACCTTATGTACTGATGAGATGTGAAAAAGGTGCAGAAAAATACGACAGGGAAATTGACTATCTGTATGGCAAACTGCTGCTGGAGAAAAAAGAACCCGTACTGAAAGAATGGATCTTACATGAAGAAGGAAAATACAGCCGACTTTTCGATACACTGAAGGATAACCCTACAGAAAACGCCAAGAAGCGTCTGCCCGAAGTGGAAGAAAAACTGGCTTTGATGAGGGAGGCATTGGCATGTCTGTAAAAGTAAAAGATATCATGGGTGTGATGGAAAATATTGCCCCCAGACATCTGGCGGAAGGCTGGGATAATGTGGGCCTTGCTATTGGTGATCCCGAAAGGGAAGTAACAAAAATTCTGGTGGCACTGGATGTGATCGATCCTGTTGTAGAAGAAGCAAAAGAAATTGGTGCAGAAATGATTGTGACACACCATCCCATGCTGCTGTTCAAGAAAATTGAAAGCATCACTACCCAGAATACACTGGGTAAACGCATTTATAATCTGATCGAAAATGGTATTGCGGCTTTTTCTGCCCATACCAATCTGGATATTGCAAAAGGCGGCACAAATGATGTGCTGGCAGAACTGGCGGGTCTGAAAAATATCGAACTGCTGGAAGAAACATGGGCACAGACCTTCAAAAAAATCGTGGTATATGTTCCCGTTGGCTATGAAGATGCTGTGAGAAATGCCATGTGCGAGGCTGGTGCAGGTCATATCGGTGCATATTCCCATTGCACATTTGGTGCACAGGGCAAAGGTACATTCCTGCCTCTGGAGGGTACAAATCCTTTCCTGGGTGAACAGGGTAAACTGGAAGTGGCAGATGAAATCCGTCTGGAAACCATCGTTCCTTCCGAAAAAGTGAATGCAGTGGTGAAAGCTATGATTGCTGCACACCCTTATGAAGAAGCGGCATATGATATTTACGCAGTGGAACAGAAGGGTAAAACAGAAGGCATCGGCCGTATCGGCGAACTGCCTGAGGCGGTGCCTTTCAAGGAATTTGCGGCGATGCTGAAAGAAAAACTGGGTCTGGATGTCATCCGTCTGGTGGGCGATGGTGATAAAATGGTGAAAAAAGTGGGCCTT
>JAFZDV010000242.1 GCA_017560955.1 Anaerotignum sp. | reverse complement strand
GGTAATATCGAACCCAGAAACATTCCTTTTGGTGAAGCGGATGTAATTGTCTGCGATGGTTTTGTAGGTAATACTGTACTGAAGCTGTCCGAAGGTATGGCAAAAACAATGGTAGATATCATCAAAGAAGAAATCACTAAAGGTGCTTATAAATTTGCAGCGGCAATGCTGAAAAAACCTTTCAGAAATGTGAAAAGTTTTCTGGACTCTGATGAAATCGGCGGTGCTCCTTTTATCGGTCTGAAATCTCTGGTTGTAAAAGCTCACGGCAGCTCCAATGCAAAGGCGATCAAGAATGCCGTACGTCAGTGTGTTGTGTTCACAGATGCGGATATCATCGGCAAAATCAAGGATAAACTGTGATTAAAAAACTGTAAATTTTTTCTGAATTTTCCTGAATATCTACTGACAAAAGATGGGAAATAGGATATAGTAAATAAGACATTGTTATTGAAATAAAAATATGGAGGTATATATTATGGATGAATCTTTAGTACTGAATGTAATCGCTGAACAGCTGGGCGTACCCGCTGATACTCTGTCTGTAGATACAGCATTTGCTGATCTGAATGCAGACTCTCTGGAACTGTTCCAGATCATCATGGCTCTGGAAGAAAAATTTGAAATCGAATTCGACAACGATAGAGCAGAAGGCATCAAACTGGTAGGCGATATTCTGGAATATATCAAAGAACTGGTTGCTGCTAAGGAAGAAGAATAATTATGAATCATCTGAATCTGGAAGAATTTGAACGAAAAATAGAATATCGTTTTTCGGATAAAAACTTGCTGATTCTGGCGCTTACCCATAGTTCTTATGCCAATGAGATCAAAAAAGGCAAGCATGAGAACAATGAACGACTGGAATTTCTGGGAGATGCTGTGCTGGATATGGTGGTCAGCGAATATATGTATCGCCATTTTCCCAAAATGCCAGAAGGTGAACTGACAAAATTGCGTGCAGCGGTGGTCTGTGAAGGTTCCCTTGCGGAACTTTCCAGACGACTTGGCGTAGGTCGTTGTCTGCTTCTGGGCAAAGGGGAAGAGAGTACAGGCGGCAGAAACCGTGATTCCATTCTGGCAGATGCTTTCGAAGCGATCATTGGTGCAATCTGTATCGATGGTGGTATGGAGGCTGCAACAAAGTACATCATGGGCTTTATGGTGGACCATATTGAGCATACAAAGAGCAATTTCCGCAGTCTGGATTGCAAGACACATCTGCAGGAAGTGATCCAGAAAATCAGCAAAGTGCCTCTGAAATATGCCATTGTAGACGAACAGGGCCCTGACCATAACAAAGTGTTTGTGGCAGAAGTGACTCATGATGGTCGTGTGCTGGGTAAAGGCAGCGGCAGAAGCAAAAAAGAAGCGGAACAGAATGCCGCAAATAACGCATTGGAGCATATGAACCGTCCTGAATGACAGACGGGGTATGCTCGAGGGTGTTGTAAAAATCAACCTCAGACTGAAAAAGTCTGGGGTTTTCTTTTTCCTAGAAAAAAACTGTGGATTTTGTGAAATAATTACTGACAAAGAATTTTTAATGTGATAAAATATGAGAACAAAAGTTCTTATTTTTGGAGGTGAGCATATGCCGAGATTTGAAGTGGTAAGCCCGTATCAGCCTACTGGCGACCAGCCTGAAGCTGTGGAAAAACTGGCACAGGGATTTATGGATGGTAAGAAATTTCAGACCCTGCTGGGGGTTACGGGTTCGGGTAAAACATTTACCATGGCGAATATCATCGAAAAAATACAGAAGCCGACACTGGTCATTGCTCACAATAAGACCTTAGCGGCTCAGTTATATAACGAATTGAAAGAATTTTTCCCCAATAATGCGGTAGAATATTTTGTATCCTACTATGATTATTATCAGCCTGAGGCCTATGTGCCCAGTACGGATACTTACATTGAAAAAGATTCCTCTGTCAATGATGAAATCGATAAACTGCGCCACTCTGCCACAGCGGCACTGGTGGAACGGGAAGATGTCATCGTTGTAGCCAGCGTATCCTGTATTTATGGTCTGGGTGACCCTGAAGAATACTATGGCATGATGCTTTCTCTGCGTCCCGGTATGGAAAAGGACAGGGATGAAGTGCTCCGCGCGCTGGTGGATATGCAGTATGACAGAAATGATATGAATTTTGAGCGAGGCACCTTCCGTGTACGCGGCGATGTGGTAGAAATTTTCCCCATTGGCTCTGCGGAAGAGGCAGTTCGTGTGGAATTTTTTGGTGATGAGATCGACCGAATCACAGAAATTGATGTACTGACAGGGGAAATCCTTGGTACCAGAAATCATATTTCCATTTTCCCTGCGTCCCATTATGTAACAGCACCCGATAAAATGAAGATCGCCATTGAACGCATTGAGGTGGAACTGGTGGACAGACTGGCAGAACTGAAACGGGAGGACAAGCTTCTGGAGGCACAGCGACTGGAACAGCGCACCAATTATGATGTGGAAATGTTGAAGGAAATGGGTTTCTGCACGGGCATTGAAAACTATTCCCGTCATCTTTCCTTGCGTGAGGCAGGCAGTACGCCATTTACCCTTATTGACTTCTTCCCTGACGATTTTCTGATCATTGCCGATGAGTCCCATGTTTCCATCCCTCAGATCAGAGGGATGTATGAAGGGGACAGATCCAGAAAAACTACACTGGTGGATTTTGGTTTCCGTTTGCCTTCTGCACTGGATAACCGTCCTCTGAAGTTTACGGAATTTGAAAGTAAAATCAATCAGTTGTTATTTGTTTCTGCGACCCCTTCTGTCTACGAAAAAGAGCATCAGGAACAGATTGCAGAACAGATCATTCGTCCTACTGGTTTGCTGGATCCTGAAATTTCTGTTCGACCTATCCACGGACAGATCGATGATTTGTTGATGGAAGTGCGAAAAACAACGGAAACTGGGGATAAAGTTCTGGTAACAACATTAACGAAAAAAATGGCAGAACGACTGACGGATTATCTCCGTGAAGCGGGTGTCCGTGTGCGTTATCTGCATTCTGATATTGATACACTGGAACGACTGGAGATCATTCGTGACCTGCGTATGGATGTATTTGATGTGCTGGTTGGTATCAATCTGCTGAGAGAAGGTCTGGATATCCCTGAAGTGAGCCTTGTGGCAATTCTGGATGCGGATAAGGAAGGCTTCCTCCGTTCTGAAACATCTCTGATTCAGACCATCGGCCGTGCGGCGCGAAATGCGAATGGCAGGGTCATCATGTATGCCGATGTGATGACGGAAAGTATGGACAAGGCTATTACAGAAACCAACCGCCGCCGTTCCATTCAGGAGGCCTATAATGAGGAGCATGGTATCATCCCTCAGACCATCAAGAAGAAAGTCCACGATGTGATCCAGATCACAAAAGCGGCGACAGAAAAACAGAAATTCGGTCTGGAAAAAGACCCTGAATCCATGAATGTAGATGAACTGAATAAACTCATCAAAAAACTGGACAAAGAAATGAAGC
>JAFZDV010000241.1 GCA_017560955.1 Anaerotignum sp. | reverse complement strand
GCGATCTTTAGTTCAGGCAGACCATGCTGACGGATACCGAAAAATTCACCGGGGCCACGCAGCTTCAGGTCTTTTTCCGAAATCACAAAACCATCTTCCGACTCTGTCATGGTTTTCATACGTTCCTTTGCAATTTTTGTTTTCGTATCGCTGACGAGGATACAGTAGGATTTTTCCGCCCCCCTGCCGACACGGCCTCTCAGCTGATGCAGCTGCGCCAAACCGAATCGTTCTGCATTTTCAATCAGCATAATGGTGGCATTGGGAACATTGATACCTACTTCGATAACTGTTGTGGAAACCAGCACATCAATTTCTCGCGCCGCAAATCGATCCATGATGTCCTGCTTTTCCTTTGCCTTCATTTTGCCATGCACACAGGCCACGCGGCATTCTGACAGTTCCTGTGTCAGTTCCTCCGTATAATCCAGTACATTCTGCACTTCCAGTTTTTCATTTTCTTCGATCATGGGACAGATGACATAAGCCTGTCTGCCTTCTTTCACGTGTTTCTGAATAAAAGTATAAATGCGCTGATGGTAACGGCTGTCTACGGCAGAAGTATCAATTTTCTGTCTGCCGGGCGGCAATTCGTCGATAATGGAAATATCCAGATCACCATATAAAATCAATGCTAATGTTCTGGGGATGGGTGTTGCCGTCATAACAAGGGTATGGACGTTTTCCCCTTTTTCCGCCAGTGTACTTCTCTGTCGTACACCAAAGCGATGCTGTTCGTCGGTGATGGCAATGCCCAGATTATGATACTCCACACCTTTCTGGATGACTGCATGGGTACCAACGATCATCTGTGCCTGCCCATTTTTCACCATTTCCAGTGCTTCTCGTTTCTCCTTTGCCTTCAGGCTGCCTGTCAGCAGAACCACCTTGATTCCTGCAGGCTCAAAAATCCGCTGAAAGGACTCAAAATGCTGATTTGCCAGTACTTCCGTAGGTGCCATGATGGTTGCCTGATAGCCATTCTGTATCGCCCAATAAGATGTGATAATTGCAACAGCTGTTTTGCCGCTACCTACATCCCCCTGCACCAGACGGTTCATGATCTTCCCAGAAGTCATGTCTCTCTCAATTTCATTCAGAACCCTTTTCTGGGCCCCTGTCAGGGCAAAAGGAAGCATCCCTTCCCCTTCCTGCAAGGCTTTTTTCTTCTTCATTCTGATGCCTTCTCCACTATCCTCCAGCGTGTTTTTCAACTGGAATAAGGCAGTCTGCAGAACAAATAGTTCCTCAAACACCAGCCTTCTTCTGGCATCATAAAATCCCTGTTCTGTTTTGGGAAAATGGATATTTTCAATGGCAAAATTCCGCTCTGCCAGTCTATATTCTTTTCTGAGCCACAGGGGCAGTTCCTCTCGTATACCGCCGCTCATCTGAGAAAGAGCATCCTCCATCAGATTGCGGAGCATTTTCTGGGAAACACCTTCCGATGCAGGGTAAACAGGAATGATACGTCCTCCTGCGAAGTTTTCGCCGATACGTTCTATTTCAGGAGAAAGGATCTCCGTTCTGCCGTATTTTTTCTGCAGTTTTCCACTGAAAAGATACCATTCGCCAATTTTCAGACTGTTTTTCATGTAGGGCTGATTATACCAGAGAACGCCTACAGAACCTGTTTCATCGTAAACCTTCATACGAGTATAAACCAGTCTGCCATGACGGCTATTCTGCCCTTCTTCCTTCACCTGCGCCAGAAAAGTAGAGGGTTCGTCCATGGGCAGGTCTGCAATTTTCAAAATCTCACTTCTGTCCTTATATTCTCTGGGATAATGGGTCAGCAGGTCTTCAATAGTGCCAATGCCCAACTTCTGCAGTTTACGTTCTCTCTGCTCCCCAATGCCTTTCAACGTAGATACAGGGCTGTTCCAATCCATGACTTTCCCTCCTTTCTTTCATAAAAAACAGGTATACAGTCAGCCTGCATACCTGTTTTATTGTTATTCTTATTCTACAGAGATGATGTAGTAATACAGAGGCTGACCGCCGGACTGTACTTCTACTTCACAATCAGGGTAGTTTTCTTCGATAAATGCAGCCAGTTCTTCTGCACTTTCTTCTGTTGCATCTGCGCCGTAATAAATACCAACTACTTCGCTTTCATCTTTGATAGATGCTTTGATCAGTTCTTTTGTACCTTCCATTACATCTTCCGCTACAACTTCGATCTGGTCATTCAGCATACCCAGAATGTTGCCTGCTTTGATTTCTTTATCGCCGATGGAAGTATCTCTTACAGCGTATGTTACTGTTGCTGTATCAACCAGTCTGATGGCATCTTTCATTGCTGCTTCCATTTCATCGGGATCAGCATCTGCTTCGAAGCAGAACATTGCGCTGATACCTTCGGGTACGGAACGGGAAGGAATCACATGCAGTTTCTTATCTTCGCTCAGTTTTGCTGCCTGTTCTGCAGCCAGAATGATGTTTTTATTGTTGGGCAGTACGAAGATGTGATCTGCGTTGATTTTATCAACCGCATTCAGGATATCTTCTGTACTGGGGTTCATTGTCTGACCGCCTTCGATCACTTCATCAACACCCAGGTTTTTGAAGATCGCTGTCAGACCAGCACCTGCGGAGATGGATACAAAGCCAACATCTTTTCTGGGCTGTTCTGCAACGGGTGCTGCAGGAGCTGCTGCGGGTGCAGGAGCTGCTTCACCTGCGAAAGAGATCGCATTTGTATGCTGTTCACGCATATTGTCGATTTTCAGACCTGTCAGACTGCCGATTGTCAGTGCTTTTTCGATTGCCAGACCGGGGTGATCTGTGTGTACATGGATTTTGATAATTTCATCGTCTGCTACGCAAACAACGGAGTCACCGATTGTACCCAGATAGTTTTTCAGACCTGTTGTTACTGTTTCATCTGCACCCTGTACATTGATAAAGAATTCTGT
>JAFZDV010000240.1 GCA_017560955.1 Anaerotignum sp. | reverse complement strand
GGTTTTCTTGTCACCACTTTGCCCAAAGGCTCTTTTCCGCATACACACACAGGGAACTGAGGTGGACAGATACAGGGATTTTCCTGTTTGCGGAATGCTTCTTTTACAATCCTGTCTTCCAGAGAGTGGAAGGTGATGATGCAAAGTCTGCCGCCTTCATTCAGTCTTTCGGAAACATCATCGATAGCCTGCTGCAGCACATCCAGTTCGCCGTTTACTTCGATACGGATGGCCTGGAATGTTCTTTTTGCAGGATGGGGGCCGTCTTTTCTGGCACCCTTAGGTACTGCCTTTTTGATGATATCTACCAGTTCGCCCGTTGTTTCAATAGGGCCGTTTTCTCTTTCTTTTACGATGAACTGTGCGATCCTTCTTGCCCAGCGTTCTTCACCGTAAGCAAAGATCACTCTGTCCAGTTCATCTTCGTCATATTCATTGACCACGTTATATGCACTGAACGGCTTGTCCGGATTCATACGCATATCCAGTGGCGCATCCTGCTGATAGGAAAAACCGCGTTCCGCTTCATCCAGCTGATGAGAGGAAACGCCGATATCCAGTAACATACCGTCAATTTTTTCGATTCCCAGTTCATTCAGGATATTTTTGATATTACCGAAGTTATCTCTGACAAATGTGATTTTTTCTTTATGTTCTTCCAGTCTTTTGCCTGCCGCTTCGTGGGCATTGGGATCCTGATCGATACAGATCAGTCTGCCTGTTTCAATGCGCTTGGCGATTTCCAGAGAGTGGCCACCGCCGCCCATAGTACCATCCACATAAATGCCGTCAGGTTTGATATTCAGATTTTCAATGCACTCTTCCAGGAGTACGGAAACATGATGGAAATTCATAGCCGATTTCCTTTCTATTCTTCAAAGCATGAACTTAAATCCCCAGATTTTCCATTTCAAAGGCCAGTTCATTGCTGATGTAATCTTCTTCATCGCTGTAATCATTCCAGCTGTCTTTATTCCAGATTTCAATTCGGTTGTTTACACCGATGGAAACGATGTCTTTCTTCAGTCCTGCATATTCTCTCAGGTGAGGAGGTACCATGATACGACCCTGATTATCCAGTTCGCATTCCACAGCCCCTGCAAAGAAGAAACGAACAAATTTACGGGCACCGGGATTAGTCAGGGGAAGCTGTTTCAGTTTTTCTTCAAAAACTTTCCATTCTTCCTGAGGGTAGGCAAACAGGCAGTTATCCAGGCCTTTTGTCACAACGAAATGCTCGCCAAGGCCATCTCTGAACTTCGCAGGAACGATCAAACGCCCTTTTGCATCAATAGAATGTTGATATTGTCCTAAGAACATCTCGCTGTCACCACCTTTCACCATTTCACCACTTTTATGGTTCATTTTCACCACAAAACTCCACTTTCCGCCACTATTAACCACATTGTAATACATCTATCATAAAAAAACAACCCTAAAATGCTCATTTTCAAAAGATTTTTTCAGCCAGAAAACCTTGATATTTCAAGCTTTTCTCCATAAAAAAAGGAGAGTCTTCACCACTCTCCACAAAATAGCAGAATCCACCACTTTTTTATCTTCCACCACTCTCCACCACCACACCAAAATCATCATTTTTCCATAATTTTTTCAAATAAAATAAGTCCTGCATATTTCTACGCAGGACTTCATAAAAAATTTTTATTTATTTTCTTTAAAATATTCCATCAGTGCTTTAAAAGCAGGCAGAGAACCTTCTACTGTGGAGTAATTCACACAATAAGACAGACGCACATAACCTGCACAGCCGAAACCGCTGCCAGGTGTCACGATCAGACGATATTCCTTGGCTTTCTGCGCAAAAATCTTATCATCCACAGGGGTTTTTACAAACATATAGAATGCCCCCTGAGGTTTTGCAATTTCGTATCCATACTCTGTCAGAGCCGCATACAGACGCTCTCTGTTTCTGTCATAGAAAGAGATATCCACTGTTTCTTCGCAGCATTCGGCAACCACCAGCTGCTGCAGGGAAGGTGCGTTGATAAAGCCCATGATTCTGGCCGCTACCGCCACACCATAAACGATATTATCAAAATCCTCCACATCATTGCCAAAGGCCAGATAACCCACACGGTCACCGGGCAAAGACAGGGATTTGGAGAAAGAATAAGCCACGATCGTATTTTTATAAAAATCAGGGATCCAGGGCACTGTCACACTATCATAAACCAGTTCTCTGTAAGGCTCATCGGAAATCAGATAAATGGCATGACCAAATTCTTTTTCCTTTTCTGCCAGCACATCACAGATAGCTTTGATGGTTTCTGCACTGTAAACCACACCTGTAGGGTTATGAGGATTATTCAGCAGAACGGCTCTGGTTTTATCGGTGATATATTTCGCCATTTCCGCTGCATCAGGCTGGAAAGTAGGGATATTGGCAGGTACAGCCACTAATGTACAGCCCACATTATCTGCATAACGGTCATATTCCCCAAAATAAGGCGCAAATGTCAGTACTTCCTGACCAGGGTCCATCAGAACTTTCAGCACACAGTTGATGCCGCCTGCCGCACCTGTACAGAAAATGATATTGTCAATGTTATAGTTTTCCCCGAAGCGGCGGTTCAGACTGGCCGCAATTTTTTCTCTTGCTTCGATAAAACCATTGTTTGGCATGTAGTGATGCAGATACCAGGGGTCTGTTTCGTTCAGAATGCGGATACTGGTTTCTCTGACAATATCAGGGGCAGGCAGGTTAGGATTGCCCAGACCATAGTCATAGACATTTTCCACGCCATACAGAGCCTTCATTCTGGCACCTTCTGTGTACATATTGCTCATAGCTGCACTTCTTTCCAACAGCTGACTCATTTTATTGGAAATCATAACGATTCGCCTTCTTTCTCATTATCTTTTGTATTTTTCCACCAGATATTCAATGGCTTCCACATACCCTGCAAAACCTTTCCCCATGATGGTTTTTTCGCAGGCTTTTCCTGCATAGGAGATCTGACGGAAGTCTTCTCTTTCTTTCACATCGGAAATATGCACTTCCACCGCAGGCAGGCTGACTGCCTTCAGGGCATCCAGAATGGCTATGCTGGTGTGGGTATAGGCAGCAGGATTGATAACGATGGCATCCGTACCATCAAAATACGCCTGCTGGATGCGGTCTACCAGCGCCCCTTCATGGTTGGACTGATAGATTTCCCCTTCGATCCCCTGTTCTGCGAATGTTTTTTCCACAAGAACCTTCAGGTCTTCATAAGTTTCCACACCATAAATATTCTTTTCACGGATACCCAGCATGTTCAGGTTGGGTCCATTTATCACAAGAATTTTCATACCGACGCCCCCTTACACCTCGGAATAACAGCCAAGGAAAGACAGGCTTTCCGCCGCCTGTTCAATATCCTTCAGCACCATGATCATTTCAGGAGAGAACACAGAGCCATCCAGATCGAAATAGAAACGGAATTCAAAATCCTTGCCGGGGATAGGGCGGCTTTCCAGTTTACACAGGTTGATGCCGCGGCAGGCAAATTTGCCGATCAGTTCATGGAGAGAACCGGGTCTGTGATCCACAGAAAGCATCAGGCTGATTTTATTGGAGCCTGCAAACAGTTCCATTTCTTTTGTGATACAGATAAAACGTGTGTAGTTATTTTCATTGTTCTGCATGCCGTCCATCAATACATGCAGGCCATACAGTTTCGCGCAGTCCGTGGAGGATAGAGCCGCAATATCCGTTCTGTCACTCTCTGCCACATATTTTGCCGCTGTGGCCGTATTTTCAAAAATCGTCACTTTGATACCGGGGTGCGCTTTCAGGAAATTGCTGCACTGCTGCAATGCCTGAGAATGAGAAATGATCTCATGAACATCTTCCAGTTTCACGCCGGGTTTCGCCAGAAGGGCATGGTTGATATGCAGCTTCAGGCTTTTTACAATATAAAATTTATGCTTTGCCATCAGGTCATATACTTCTGTTACAGAACCCGCAGAACTGTTTTCGATAGGCAGCACACCGTATTTGCAAAGACCAGATTCCACTGCCTGAAATACGCTTTCAAAATTGCTGAAAAACATCTTGCTGGGCATACCAAAAATCCTGTCACAGGCTCTGGATGCAAAAGAACCTTCTACCCCCTGACAGGCAACGACAGCTTTTCTGGGAAATTCAAATTTAGGGTTTTCCAGATTTGCTTTGATTTCTCTGGAAAGGTCTGTTTCTCTTGCCAGAATACCGGACTGATAGCTTTTGCTGACATCAAATAATGTCTGATACAGTTTATGGGCATAGATTTCAAATTCTTCCCCTGCATTTTCCATTACTTTCTGCAGAACCGCCTGTTCACGTCTTAAATCCAGTACAGGCAGATTTTTTTCCGCCTTTGTGCCTGCGATTTCTGCCGCCACCTGCATGCGTTCCACAAACAGTCTGACCATCTGGTCATCAATATCGTTAATGCGCTCTCTTAATACGCTTAAATCCATTTTTTCACCTTCCTTACATTCTGCACAGCAGATCGAGGATCGCCACCGCCGCTGCCGCTTCCACTACAGGAACGGCTCTGGGCACGATACAGGGGTCATGACGACCTTCCACTGACAGTTTGCTGTTTTCTCTTTTGCTGACAGAAATCGTATCCTGTTCCATGGAAATAGACGGCGTAGGCTTGAATGCCGCACGGAATACCAGAGGCATACCGCTGGAGATGCCCCCCAGAGAACCGCCATGGTTGTTGGTTCTTGTTCTCACCGTACCATCTTCCATATATGCAAAATCATCATTATTTTCAGAACCAAACATATCTGCCACAGCAAAACCTGCGCCAAATTCCACGCCTTTGACCGCAGGAATAGCAAATATCGCCTGTGCCAGCACACTTTCCAGACCATCAAACATAGGCTCGCCTACGCCCACAGGAAGGCCTGTCACCGCACATTCCACGATGCCGCCGACAGAATCTCCTCTATCCCTTGCCGCAGCAATGACCGCCTGCATTTTTTCTCCTGCCGCATCATCCTGCGCAGGGAAACTCTTTTCTGCCACCAGCTTCATTGTTTCTGCATCAATTTTCACTTCATCAAAAGAAATGTCTTTCACACCTTTAATGGACAGGATATGAGCGCCCACATGAATGCCTTTTCTTTCCAGAATCTGCTTGCAGACTGCCCCTGCAAAACAAAGAGGCGCTGTCAGTCTGCCGGAGAAATGACCGCCGCCACGATGGTCGTTACAGCCATCATATTTCACCCATGCTGTAAAGTCTGCATGGCCGGGTCTGGGCAGGTCTTTCAATTTATCATAATCTTTCGATCTTGTATTCGTATTTTCAATAATGGCGCAGATGGGTGCGCCACAGGTCTTACCTTCAAAAAGACCGGAAACCACTTTTGGTACATCCCCCTCTTTTCTGGGAGTAGACCATGCATTCTGACCGGGGGCACGACGTGCCATAAATTTCTGCACCTCTGCCAGATCGATTTCTTCGCCAACAGGCAGCCCATCGATGACCACACCAATGGCTTCGGAATGGGACTGACCGAAAATGGTGATCTTTACTTTTTTACCAAAATCAGATGCCATCCACCACACCTCCCAGTTTCTTCAGTTCAATGAAGAAGGAAGGATAGGATTTATTCACAGCCTCTGCGTTTTCAATAACGATATCCACACCAAGGCTCACTGCCGCAATAGCCATCGCCATCACGATACGGTGGTCTCCATGGGAATCGATGACAACTTCACCCTCAGGTGGATTGCAGCCGCCTGTGATGATGATATCATCTTCTCCTTCTTCCACTTCTACACCAAGTTTTTTCAGACATTCCGCCATCACAGCCAGTCTGTCGCTTTCTTTCAGACGCAGTCTGCCTGCGTTATAAATCACTGTTTTTCCTTCTGCCGCTGCACCTGCAACACACAGAACAGGCACCAGATCAGGAATCTGAGAAGCATCAATACGGATGCCTTTCATTTCTTTATTTGTCACGGTGATCTGATTCAGGATCATTTTTGTTTCTGCACCGAATTCCTCCAGCAGGGAAACGATGGCTCTGTCCCCCTGTGCAGATTCCATATCCAGACCCTGACAGCCCACAGAGCCTTTGATCGCACCTGCAGTCAGCCAGAAGGCAGCATTGCTCCAGTCACCTTCTGTAAAGCGCATACGGGGGCCTCTGTAAACCTGATTGCCAGGGATAAACCAGCCGTGTTCGTTTTCTGTCACTTCGATACCAAAAGTTCTCAGGGTTTTTAATGTCATATCAATATAACCTTTGGATTCCACTTCTGTGGTCAGACGAATTTCGCTGTCCCCTTCCAGCAGAGGCAGTGCAAACAGAAGTCCTGTGATAAACTGAGAGCTTACATTACCGGGCAGTGTAAATACGCCGCTTTCCAGCTGACCATCGATTTCTACAGGCAGGCCATCGCCGCTGACAGAACAGCCATGCTGTGCCAGTTCTTCCAACAGGATTCCAATAGGTCTTTCAGGCAATCTGCCCTGACCTGTAAAAGTAGTATGTCTGCCCAGAGCCGCCGCTACAGGCAGCAGAAAACGCAGTGTAGAACCGCTTTCGCCACAGTCCAGCACTGCCGCTTTTTCCAGATTTCTTCTGATGGGAACTACTTCAATACCAGAAGGTTCTTTGTAAATTTCCGCACCCAATGCTTCCAGACAGCGAATGGTCGCTTCCAGATCATCAGACCAGCCATCTACAAACAGTACGCTTTCATCCTCCGCCAATGCCGCCGCAATCAGGGAGCGATGGGCATCAGATTTAGAAGAAATCACGCGTACCTGACCTTTATTCAATGGATTTTTTCCAATTTTTACTCTCATAATCATACCTCTTTACTGTAATGCTTTTCTGACTAATTCTGTCACTTCCGCAACAGGGATCTTCACGATTTCACAATGACCGATTTTTGTCGGGAACACAAAACTGATTTCTCCGCCCCGACGTTTTTTATCTTTTAACACACCTTCTGTGATTTCTTCCGCCGTATAATCAATAGAAACAGGCAGATGGTTATTTTCCAATGCCCTTCTGATTTTCTCAGAAAGACCTTCCTCCGCCATTCCTTTTTCTTCCGCCACTTTTGCAATCAGGTGCATCCCGATGGCAACGGCATGGCCATGGGAAATAGCAAACCCACTTTTCTTTTCAATGGCATGGCCTAATGTATGTCCCAGATTCAATAATTGACGCACACCAGTATCAAATTCGTCTTCCATAACGATATCCCGTTTCATTTTCACGCAGGTTTCGATGATTTCTTCCAGTTCGTTTCTGAAATCACCTTTTGCTGTTTTTTCAAACAGTTCTCCGTCTCCGATGATACCATATTTCAGGGTTTCCGCGATGCCGTCTGCAAATACTTCTTCAGGCAAAGTACCCAGTGTATCCACATCGCACAGCACCAGATGGGGCTGATAGAAAGCACCTGCCATGTTTTTGCCTGCCTTCAGGTCGATGGCTGTTTTGCCGCCTACGGAAGAATCCACCGCCGCAAGAAATGTGGTTGGAACCTGCACGAAACGAATACCACGCTGATATACCGCCGCCGCAAAACCTGCCATATCACCGCAGACACCGCCTCCTAGAGCAATGATGATGTCCTGCCTTGTCACTTCTTCCTCTGCAAGGAATTCCAGCATATCGCTCAATGTGCCAATATGTTTGGACTGTTCCCCTGCAGGGTAAACAAAGCGGCATGTGGTAAATCCTGCATCCTGCAGAGATTTTTCCGCCTGTGCCGCATATAATCTTTCTACTGTTGTGTCTGTGATGATGGCCGCCTTACAGGGCTGGATGCGTTTTTTCACTTCTTCCCCCAGACTTCCCAGAATGCCCCTGCCAATCAGGATGGCATATTCCGTAGATGCTTTCACCACAACTTTTCTACCATTTTTCATATTTTCACGACCTTAGTCAAATTCTTTGATATCATCTACTGCCAGACGGCGTTCCTTCCCGTCTTTCAGCAGTTTTTTCAGTGTTTCCGCATCCTTTGCACGGATGGCACGGCTATATGCCTGCATGCGTTCACAAAGGGCATCCACTTCATCCGCCAGATAGTCCCCATTTGCCAGAAACAGTTCTGTCCACATATTTTCATTCAGTTTTGCCACACGGGTCATATCATGGAAACTGCCTGCAGAAAAACCTTTGAAATTGGGAGACAGTTCGCTCTTGATATATGCACTGGAAACCACATGAGCCAGCTGAGATGTGTACGCGATCATCTGGTCATGTTCTGCATCTGTTGCTACCTGCAGTCTGGCAAACCCCAGTTTTTTGAAAAACATACTCAGGGCGTTCATCATGCCGATGTCTGTACCTGTGTAAGGTGTTACGATGAGGGTCGCATTATTGAACATATCCGCTGTGGAATAAGTGAAACCGGAGCGTTCCACACCAGCCATAGGATGAGCGCCAACAAACTGGAAGCCATGTTCCGCCGCAATATCCTGCACCTGTCTGCAGACCAGTCTTTTTACACCAGCCACATCTACTACAACTGCACCTTTTTTGAAATCCTTTGCGTGTTCTTTGATATAATCCACTGTCAGCTGAGGATATAAACCAATAATCACGATATCACAATCCTTGGGATTGCCATTATCCATAAAACCATGCACAGCCTCCATCAGGATCGCACTGTAACGGATGGTTTCAGATGCATCCCAACCAATGACTTCATGGTCTGTTTTCTTTTTTACTGCTTTTGCCATAGAGCCGCCAATGAGCCCCAGACCTACTACGCCAACTTTCATATCTGTCACCTTCTTATCTCAAGGTTAATTAGTATTCATATTTGCAGGCAAAAGGTCTCAGCTGGAGTACCTGTTTTGCCAGTTCGTCAAACTGATCAGGAGTCAAAGACTGAGGGCCGTCACACAGCGCCTTTGCAGGGTTATTGTGCACTTCGATCATCAGGCCATCGGCACCTGCTACCGTCGCCGCCATTGCCATAGGTTTTACCAGATGGGAGTAACCCATTGCATGGCTGGGATCGATCACGATAGGCAGATGTGTCAGTTTTTTCAGTACAGGAATCGCACTCAGATCCAGTGTATTTCTTGTTCTTGTTTCGAATGTACGGATGCCTCTTTCACACAGGATGACATTTTCATTGCCGCCTGCCATGATGTATTCTGCACTCATCAGCATTTCATCAATAGTATTCGCCAGACCTCTTTTCAGCAGGATAGGTTTTCTGATTTTACCCAGTTCCTTCAGCAGTTCAAAGTTCTGCATATTTCTCGCACCAACCTGAATCAGATCAACGGCTTCTTCAAACATGGGGATATGCACCGCATTCATGATTTCAGAAACGATAGGCAGACCTGTCTGTTCTTTTGCATCCATCAGCAGTTTCAGACCATCACCTTTCAGACCCTGAAAAGCGTAAGGAGAAGTTCTGGGTTTGAACGCACCGCCGCGCAGCATACCTGCACCAGCCGCTTTTACTCTCTGGGCAATTTCACATACCTGTTCTTCACTTTCTACGGAACAGGGGCCTGCAATAATCTGGAAATTGCCGCCGCCGATTTTCACACCTGCAACATCCACAACAAGGTCATCATGATGGAATTTGCGGTTTGCATTTTTGAAGGGCTCCTGAATACGCTGTACATTTTCAACGATATCCAGTGCACGGATCAGATCCATATCTACCACGGATGTATCCCCTACCAGACCAATGATGGTATGGTTCACGCCCTGAGAAATATGTGTTGTAATGCCAAGGCTTTTCAGCCATGCTTTCAAATTTTCGATCTGTTCTGCTTTTGTATCAGGTTTCAGTACAACTACCATACTCATATCCTCCTTCATTCCTTTTCTCTATCAAAATTTTTCTTTATCCTCATTTTCATATGCAAATAAAAAAGCTTCGCAGCGAATTTCACTGCGAAGCCTATCTGCCTTCCTTAAGAAAAAACACGAAAACAAGCCGTCTTTTCTCACAGTAAAATTCACATTGAATCTCTGAAAACACGGTAGGAATAGAAATATTCGTATGCAAAAACATGATTCATTTTCATTGTTTGCAGCCTCTTTCTTTCGCTTCCACATTCTTTCGGTTTTTATCATACTAGCACAATGGGACAGGAAAGTAAACCCTTACGGACAAAAATATTTTCCATGGCGTACAGATCACCCTCTGCCAGAAACAAAAAAGGCGTTCCGAAAATCGGAACGCCAAAGCTGCTAACGGGACTCGAACCCGTGACCTCTACCTTACCAAGGTAACGCTCTACCGACTGAGCCATAGCAGCATAAACTGATTTCTCATCAGCCTATTTATGTTATCATACACCTTCCACGCCGTCAAGATTTTTTTCTTCCAGGAACTTTTCCAGCTTTTTCTTCACGCGCTGCAGGGCATTATCGATGGATTTTTCAGGTTTATCCAGCACATGGGCAATTTCAAAATAACTTCTGCCCTGTAAATACAGTACAAGCACCCTTGTTTCAAAACTGCTCAGATTTTTCACCATCTGGTCTTCCAGAAAATGCTTATTCTCCTGACCGATCAACAGCGTTTCAGGGTTCAGCAGGGCACTGCTGTCACTCTGCAGGAAATCCATGTAAGTCTGCTCAGATTCTTCCTCATAAACAGGTTTATTCAGGGAAACATAAGAATTCAGAGGCTGATGTTTCTGACGGGTAGCCGCCTTGATGGCTGTGATCATCTGACGATTCACGCACAATTCCGCAAAGCTGCGGAAGGAGGCATTTTTCTCCTCGTTATAATCACGCACCGCCTTATACAGGCCAATCATACCTTCCTGAATGATATCTTCACTGTCTGCACCAATGAGGAAGTATGCTCTGGATTTGGCACGCACCAGAGATTTATATTTGTCCAGCAGATATTCCTGGGCTGCATCATCGCCATTCTGCGCCATCAGCACCAGTTCTTCGTCTTTTGCAATTTTATATGTCTGTTCTTTTGTCATTCTGCTTTAATCTCCGTTGCTTTTATTTCTGTCTGCGCAGGGCTTCAAACCAAGCCAGCGCTTCCTCATCCAGATGGTCCGCCAGAATATTATTTTTCGGCGGTCTGTTTTCGATGAATTTTTCGCGCAGTTCTGTTTCCACAGCCTGCACTTCGTTCCAGAGTTCCCTTGCGGTCATTCTGATGGCACCCTGTCCGGAAATGATGAGCTGTTCCAGACCATCGCCTGTAGCTACTCGCACTTTATAGTGCTTGGGCAGAGAGGTCACCACTCGTTCGATATAATGGTCGGCAGTTTCCGCCTCTTTGGTATAGACCACATATATATTATTGTATTCATATACCGTGCCGATGTTACCCTTTACCAGATAACCATCGAACACAAGGATAATGGTCGCCTTACTGGTGCCTTTATAGTTGGAAAGGACATCCATCAGCTTCTGTCTTGCACTTTCCAGACTGACATCCTCTACCAGTTCTTTCAGTTCGTCCCATGCATGGATGATGTTATAGCCATCCACCAGCAAAAACTCCTTCGCCAATGTTGTCCCTCCTTTCTTTTTCTTGGGACTCCGTCCCAAACCCTGCTAGGGGAATGATTCCCCTAGAACCCCCATTTGCAGAAACATGTACATGTTTCTGCGGTATAGGGTCGAGGGGATTATCCCCTCGTGGGAGTTTGAGGGCAACGCCCTCAAGAAAATCATTTCATGTAGTTTCTCTGGCGGACTACTTCGTACATCAGCAGTGCCGCCGCTACGGAAGCATTCAGGGAAGAAATTTTGCCATACATGGGAATGGATGCTGTAAAATCACAGTTTTCCTTTACCAGACGGCTCACACCATCACCTTCGCTGCCAATAACAAGGCCGATAGGGCCCTTCATGTTTGTATCAAAATGGTCGTTTTCGCCCATATCTGCACAGGCAAACCACAGACCTTCTTTTTTCAGCATTTCCATTGTTTTCACAATGTTTGTTACTCTTGCTACAGGCATATATTCAATGGCACCTGCAGAAGTTTTGCCTACTGTTGCGTTCAGACCAACAGAACGGCGTTTGGGAATGATAACACCATGAGCACCTGCACATTCTGCAGTTCTCAGGATCGCACCCAGGTTATGGGGGTCAGTGATACCATCCAGCAGAATGATGAAAGGATCTTCATCCTTTGCTCTTGCGATATTCAGAATATCTTCTACTTCCACATAATCATGAGCAGAAACCAGTGCAATTACGCCCTGATGGTTTTTTGTCTG
>JAFZDV010000239.1 GCA_017560955.1 Anaerotignum sp. | reverse complement strand
GGCAATGGCTGCGCTGTAGCCTGTTGCATACTGATATACATAGAAGGCGTTGTAGAAATGGGGGATTCTTGCCCATTCGATATCGATCTCGGAATCAATGACGATATCTTCGCCGAAGTATTTGATGTTCAGATCACGATAAATCTTGTTCATGCCTTCCCATGTGAGGGGCTCCCCTTTTTCTGCCATGCTATGTGTGATCATTTCGAATTCCGCAAACATGGTCTGGCGGAACAGAGTGCCGCGGAACTGCTCCAGGAAGTAGTTGATGAGATATTTACGCATCACTTTGTCTTCTGTTGTTTTCAGCAGGTGTTCCATCAGCAGGGCTTCGTTACAGGTGGATGCTACTTCTGCTACGAAGATTTTGTAGTCTGCATAGAGGTAAGGCTGTTTTGCCCATGTGAAGTAGCTGTGCAGGGCATGACCCATTTCGTGAGCCAGTGTGAACATGCTGTTGATGGTATCGTTATGGTTCAGCAGTACGAAGGGATGTACACCATAGCTGCCCCAGGAATAAGCACCGCCGCGTTTGCCTTTGTTTTCGTAAACATCGATCCAGCCGCTTTCCAGACCATGCTCCAGTGCATCGCTGTATTCTTTGCCCATGACTTTCAGGGCTTCTTTTACGGTTGCTTTCGCTTCTTCGTAAGGAATTTCTACATCGGCATCGGGAACCAGAGGAACATACAGATCATACATATGCAGTTCGTCTACGCCCAGTTCTTTTTTACGGATGGAAACATAACGGTGCAGCAGATCCAGATTTTTGTTTACGGTTTCGATCAGGTTATCATATACGGACAGAGGAATGTTGTCGTCAGATAGAGCCATTTCTCTGGCAGATTCATATTTTCTTGCTTCAGCGAAGAAGACATCGCTTTTTACGGAAGAAGAATATGTTGCTGCGATGGTGTTTTTCTGGCTCAGATATCTGGAGTACAGATTTTTGAAAGCCTGTTCGCGGATATTGCGGTCGGGGCTTTCCAGGAATGTGATATATCTGCCTTTTGTCAGTTCCAGTTCTTCTCCATCCTCTTTTTTGATAGAGGGGAAAGTGATATCTGCATCGTTCAGCATGGTGAAGATCTGCTGAGGTGCACCGCCCATTTCTGCGGCTTTTGCCAGCAGGTTTTCTTCTGCGGGTGTCAGTGTGTGGGCTTTCTGGCGCAGCAGTGTGTGGAAGAAGTGATCGTAGATGGCGAAATCTGCGGATTTTTCTTCGCGGAAGGATGCAAGTTTTTCCTCAGGAATGGCAATGATTTCAGGAGTGAGGAAGGAAACTGCCGCAGAGTAGCGGATCAGAAGCATTTCTGCTTTGGATGCCATGCCCTGATAAAAAGCGTTGGCGCTGTCTTCATGCATACGCATATTTGCGTAAGTATAGATGTGGTCTAATTTTAAGGAAAGAGCCTCATTTTTCTGCAGGCAGGACAGCAGTGTTTCTGCGGAATCTGCCAGTTTGCCGGAAAACGCGGCCATTTCGGAAATGCTTTCTTCCAGAGCAGAATAAGCAGCCTCCCAGTCGGCATCTGTTTTGTAATAATCCTCGATGTGCCAGCGGAAACGAGGGTCAGTATCTTTTCTTTCGGGAATGGAATGATTCATGTTCAAACCCCTTTCTGTGTAATATTTTGAACGATTGCCCATAATCGGGAATCGTTTTTGGTGAAATCATATCCCTAAGTATACCATCTTTATGTAAAGATATAAAGATAGAACAAAAAATGACATAATATTTCAGAAAAATGAAAGTTTTTTGTTTACATAGGAAGGATTTTCCTTGCTGATGGTTAATTTTCATAGTATGATAAATACGAGGTGATATTTTATGGATAAAACTTTGAAAGTACTTATTGTTGCGGGTGAATCTGCTCCTTTTATCAAAAGTGGCGGTCTGGGCGATGTTGTTGGTTCCTTACCTAAGGCACTGCGTGCAAAAGGTGTAGATGTCCGCGTAGTCATCCCTCGACATAGAGCAATTAAAAACGATACAATGTATGGCGTGGAATTTGTTGGGGAATTCGACGTTCATCTGCAGTGGCGCAAACAGCCTGCTAAGATCCTGGTGAAAAACGGCGATGTGCCTGTATATTTTGTTGAAAACGATTATTACTTTGGCCGTGGCGGTCTGTATGGCTATGATGATGATAATGAACGTTTTGCGTTCTTCTCCAAAGCAGCGCTGGATATGCTGGCAATGCTGGATTTCTATCCTGATATCATCCATTGTAACGACTGGCAGACAGGTCCTCTTTGTGCATATCTGAAAGAGATCTACAGCCACATGATGCCTTATTCCAAAATCAAAACACTGTACACCATTCATAACCTGCAGTATCAGGGCAGATTTGCACCCTCTACACTGGATATGATGGGACTGCCCGGCTGGGCATGGAACAATGTGGAATTCTATGATTCCGTAAGTTTCATGAAAATGGGTCTGGTTTACTGTGACTATATTTCCACAGTAAGTGAAACATACGCATACGAAATCCAGACATCTGAATACGGCTATGGTATGGAAGGTATCCTGAGAAGCAGAGCCGACAGACTCTGCGGCATCATCAATGGTATTGACTTTGTAGCAAACAACCCTGCTACAGATAAACATATCGTAAAACACTTTGACGCAGCACATCCTGAAGACAAGGCAGAAAATAAACGCGCTCTGCAGGAAAGACTGGGTCTGGAACAGAGAGATGTTCCTGTGATCGGTATGATCACTCGTCTGGCTGACCAGAAAGGTATCGATATCTTCGCTCATGTAGTAGATGAAATGATGCGCAGAGATGTACAGTTTGTACTGCTGGGCACAGGCGAAGCAAGTTATGAATATCTGTTCCGTGCAATGCAGGCAAGCTATCCCGGCAGAGTTTCTGCAAATATTTTCTTCGATGAATCTCTGGCACAGCAGATCTATGCATCTTCCGATCTGTTCCTGATGCCTTCCAAATTTGAACCCTGTGGTCTGGGTCAGATGTTCAGCCTGCGTTTCGGCACAGTGCCTATCGTAAGAAAAACAGGTGGTCTGGCAGATACAATCCAGCATTATAATCCCGAAACAAAAGAAGGTAACGGCTTCCTGTTTGAACATTATGACAGCTGGGGTCTGATGTGGGCCATTGATGAAGCGCTGAAAGTATATCATATGGGCAAAGAAGAATGGCTGACTGTAGTGAAAAATGCCATGAACAGCGATTATTCCTGGGAAAGCTCCGCAGATAAATACATTGCCCTGTATGAAAAACTGAAAAACGAATAAGAAAACGGAATTGCCGCCAAAAGAGAGATCTTCTGGCGGTTTCTTTTTTTGAAAAAAGTGCCGGATGGATTTACAAAACTCCTCGTTTTGTAGTATGATATACTGACATAGCATATTATGGGGAAGTATATTTTTCGGGAGGAAAAGACTATGATCACAGTATTTAACAGAAGAGAACTGCTTTGCACATTTGATATGAAAAAACAGGCGGAAGTGCGTGATATCCTTTGGAAATATGATATTTCCTATGAAGTGCGCGTTTCTGACCGTGCGGACGTTTTTGTTGGCGGCAGAATGACAGCAAATGATACTCTGACTGTACCTGAACATCAGACAGAATATCTGATCTATGTAAAGAAAGAAGATTACGATAGAGCAATGTTCCTGGTGAATAGAAACATCGAGGGATAATGGAGGCATAAAATGGGAAAAAGAAAGGCCGGAAGAAAGAAGTCCGGTATGAAAATACCCGATATCAATATCAGCAATCATACGCTGAAGATCATTGTGGGGGTATTGGCGCTGGTCTGTCTGCTGGCCGGCGGTGTATATGTTGATACGTTCCATGGGAAAGGTATGCTGAAGGAAATGTTCAGCAAAGATACATCTGCCACTCCTTCCGAAGCGGAAAACAATGCAACGGTGGAAAGTATGGCAGTAGATATCAGCAGTAAGGCAACAGCGGCGGTATTTGGAAATGAATTCCTGCTTTGCACCAAAGATGGCGTGAAATATTTTGCATCTATGGGTGATGCGAAGTGGAGCGATACCTTCAATATGACTTCTCCTGTTATGACACAGGAGGGGGATTATGTGGCTGTTGGGGACATGGGCGGCAAAACCATCCGTGTCTATGACAGAAATGGTATGTTGTATGACCTGCAGGCGGAAGGTTCTCCTGTTCAGTTTGGACTGAACGAAAGTGGTTACCTTTCTCTGATCACAAGAAATGAAAAAACATATCGTATCCGTGTTTATAATACAAAAGGTACACTGCTGAAAGAACGTGTAGAAGAAAGTAATGGGGTATATCCTCTTTGCTCTGATGTTTCTGATGACAGTAAAGTGTTTGCAGTCAGCTATCTGGATACAACAGATATTTCTCCTGTTGGCAGAGTGGTACTGTTTTATATTGATGCGGAAGAAAGCGAAAACCATACAGACAGTATGTTTGCGGCGGTGGAAAAAACAGATGAGATCATCCCTGTGATCGGTTATATGGAAAAAGGTGTTCTTGCGGCTGTATCGGATGCGAATGTTTACGGCATTGGCAGTGATGGTGCGGAACTGTGGGCATACCCTCTGGAGAACACCGTCGATCAGGCATCTCTGGGACATAAAGAATATATGGTTCTGGCCTTTGGTGATAGTGTGGCTGATAAAGACGGCAGAGAAAAAGGAACGGTATGCTGGCTGGACGCAGGCGGCAAGGAAAAAGCATCCTATGAAGCAGGAGAAAGTGTGACTTATCTGCAGTCTGTGGAAAAAGGTGTTGTTATTGGTACAGACCGCAGATATACAGGCCTGAGCCATGGCGGCAATGAAGACTGGCAGTATACAGCAACGGGCGATCTGTCTGAACTGATCCCCATGGGTAAACTGAATATCGTTATGACAGTAGGCAAGGAACAGATCTCTGTTTTTGATATGTCTAAGGCAGAAAGTCTGGGAGACGGTACAAACCGAGCGGATGTCCGTCGTACAGAACAGGCTGCTGCAGAACAGAAAAAAGAAAAAGAGCCTGCAGTTGAAGAAAAAGAACCTGTAGAAGAAAAAATGGAGCAGGATAAAACTGCAGAAAATGCAGAATGAAATAAAAGGGCGGCAAGAATATAAAGCCGCCCTTCTTATATAGAAAGGAGGCGGTTCGGTGCATTGGATTCTGGACGTGATCGTGATAGCGGTCATTCTTGGCTGTGCGGTTCATGCATGGCGGAAGGGGTTTATCCGTGCGGTCTTTGGTTTTTTGCCAATGCTGGCTGCTTTTGCAGGGACTCATTTTGTTAGTCCCTATGTTGGGAAGTTCCTGCGAGGGACATTCCTGTTTGATTCTCTGTCCGAATCGATCGGAGAATCGATGGGACTGGATACTGCGATAAAGGAAGGCGCATCTCAGGCGCAGACAGAAATGATCGAGGCAATGCCCTTGCCTGAGTTTCTGAAAGAAGCACTGATGGAGAATAATAATCCCGTGATCTATCAGCTGCTGGATGTGGATGGGATAAAGGAATACATTGCGGGCTTTCTGGCAAATGTCTGTCTGAATATCCTGAGTGTGGTACTTGCATTTCTTCTTATATATATAGTTGTATCTGTTGTGCTGAATGCACTCCATCTTTTCAGTAAACTGCCCGGTCTTGGTTTTCTGAATCGTTTTACGGGATTTCTTGTTGGCGGTGTGAAGGGGCTGTGCTTTGTATGGCTGGGATTTATTGTACTGACTTTTTTCCAGTGCTGTGCAGTATTGGATGGCTTTTTTGCAGCTCTGGAGACTACATTTTTGGCTAACATCTTATATGAAAACAATATTCTGCAGCAGATGATCCTGACGATATTCACCTGAAAAAGCTTGAGAAATCAGGCTTTTTCTTTGTTTCTGAAATAATTTTGAGAAAAAAGTGAAAAAAGTTGTTGACATTAGGAATCTTGCGTGATAATATATCAAAGCGGTCGCGAAAAGGCCGCTAAAAAATTGCACCTTGAAAACTGAATACAAGTAAAGCAAAAATAGAGTCAATCGAGAAAAAATTAATTTTCTATTTTCAAAAAATGAAGTAACGAAAGTTACAAACCGTTGTATCGCTACAACGAAACATTCCAGAGAAATAGCTATAAAATTTCGAAAAAATAATGTGAAAACATTATGACTGGTCAAGCAAGAAAGAGCATAAGGTGAATGCCTTGGCACTAGGAGCCGATGAAAGACGTGG
>JAFZDV010000238.1 GCA_017560955.1 Anaerotignum sp. | reverse complement strand
GGGATAATCACTTTTCGCTTTGTCTGTTACAGCATAAATTTCTGTATTTGCCGCCAGACTTTTATAAACTGTTTTGTCTGTTGTTGTACTTGCATCTGCCAGAGCAACAGCATTACTGCTTAACACCATTACCGCCACTAACAATGCTGCAACCATTCTTTTCATTTTCATATCAGCACCTCCGATACAATAAACCTTTTATCCAATTTCTACCTGTTACATTACAGCCTTTTTATTCTTCTCTGAACTCTCTGATTTTTCTGAAATAAGAACTCATTTCATCTGCCAGACCAGACAGACGATTCAGCAGTTTGGAATAATCCTGCAGCATTTCATCGTCTTTGTAGTAAGGATATACGATGTCGTGGTCGATTTCACTCCAGCCTTCTTCAAACAGCGTTCTTCCCTGAATTTCTACATAGTAGCCTTTATATTTCACGATATAATGCAGGGAACGATAGATACCATCTGTGATGATATCGATTTCTTCCCCATCATAAATCTTTGTATCGCCGCCTCTTTTATATACTTTGGGCTTTTCCGCAATATAATAATGGTCAGGATTTTCATCAAAGTCATTCAGACGATCCACAATATAGTTTTTGGGATCATTTTCAAATTTTTCAGTCAGGTAACGATGAAAATGTACCCAGTCTTCACGATACAGGAAAAATACACGGATACCGATCAGGTCTGTCACATATTTATAATAATTTGTATGATCCAGATGGCCGTATTTTTCCATACTCTCTTTTCTTTTACGAATGATTTTTTCCAGCAGATGACCCGGTTCTTTTGTTCTATATCGATAAGAATGAATACCAGCCTGTTCAATTTCATACAGATATTCATCGATAAAATCCTTACCCAGATCATGCATCAGTTTTTCGATTTTCTGATATTCTTCCGCAATGTTTTCTAATTCTTCCCATGTGATTTCCGCTTCCTGCAGGTCCGTTTCTGTTAAATTATATGTTGACAAAAATTCAGCCTTATTCATATTGTCACCTCAATTTATTTTTATCTGATTTAAAAACTTCTATACAAAAATAATAGTTCCAAAATTGCAAACGGCTTATTATAACCCACTTTTTTTCTTAAATCAAGATAATTATCGTTCAAATTTTCAGATAACCTTTTTATTCTTTCACTACCTACTTATTTTATACAATAGAATGATACAGGATACAATGAAAACTCTTAAAATAAATATTTACAACCTTTAATTACAGGTGTATAATTAATTCATATTGACTTATAAATATGCAAACAAGGTGCAAATTCACCAAGTGGAGGTTGTTTTCATGAAGAAATCCGAAATTCTGTTTCTGAAACAGGAAGAAGTTATCGCTGCAGGCCTGCTGGATATGAAACAGGCCATCGAAGTAGCAGAATATACATTCAAACTGCTGGGCGAAGGCAAAATCATTCAGCCCAATAAAATCTTTTTAGGTATCCCCGACAACGAAAACTGGGAATCTTACGGCATGTCCATGCCCGCTTATATTGGCGGTGAAAACCCTGTCATTGGCTTTAAATGGGCTGCTGAGTCTGTATATAATTCCACTCAGCCTGATATGCCCTATGGTCTGGATATGGTTTTGCTGAGCGACCCTAAAACAATGTACCCCAAAGCAATCATGGACGGTACCATCATTACTGCTATGAGAACTTCCGCCACAGCAGGTGTCTGTGCAAAATATACAGCAAGAAAAGATTCCAAAGTAGCCGCTCTGATCGGTGCCGGTGTTATCGGCAGAACAATGATCATGGCTATGATGGAAGCTGTTCCCTCTCTGGAAGAAATCCGTATTGTAGATCTGGATCTGGCAAAAGCAGAAGCAATGGCAAAAGAATTCGAAGGCAAATATCATGTTGTTCCCTACTCCGATGCGAAAGCTGCATGCGATGGTGCTGATCTGGTAGTAACAGAAACAACTTCCAGAAAAGAATTTATCCCTAAAGACTGGCTGAAAAAGAATGCAACTATCATTCAGATGGAAGCACATTCCTACGAAAAAGATGTTATCTGCTCCGCAGACCATATTTTCCTGGACAGCTGGGATCAGATGATCCACCTGCCCGGTCATGTATTCCAGATCATGCATGATGACGGTATGATCTCCAGAGATCAGATCATGCATGTACACGATCTGGCTACAGGTACTGCAAAAGGCCGTGAAAACGATGATGAATTCGTATTCTGCGGCAGCTACGGTATGGGCTGCCTTGACCTGACAATCGCAGACAAACTGTATCACAATGCACTGGAAATGGGTCTGGGCACAAAACTGGTACAGTGGGATAATCCCCTTTGGATCTAAGGAAAGGACTGATTCCTTCCATGAAGCATAAGTACCTTTCAAAAAAATACTGGAAAGATAACGGAACTGCACTGGGTGCATCCGGCGAAATGGCCCGTTCCTTTGATGACTGTATCAATTTAAGTCTGGGTGACCCCGATCTTACTACTGATGAACTGATCATCGAGCAGGCTTTTGCCGATGCTAAAATGGGACATACCAAATATACTGAACCTCAGGGTGATCCCGAACTCATTGAGGAAATCTGTAAATTTTATCAGGAAGAATACGGCATGGAAGTCCCTGCCAAAGAAGTATTTATCTCCACTTCCGCCTGCATCGGTATGTTTCTGGCTCTGGAGGCCATTTTGGATCCAGCGGATGAAGTCATCATCCCTGCTCCCTATTTCACCTTCTATCTGCAGCAGGTAGAAATGGCTGGCGGCATCCCTGTGGAACTGCCTACATACGAAGAAGAAGATTTCCAGATCGATATGCAGAGATTGGAAAGCATGATCAATGAACGTACCAAGGCCATTATCATCAACACTCCCTGCAACCCCACAGGCAACTGCCTGACACTGGAAACCATGCAAAAACTGGCTGAGATGGCACAGAAACACGATCTGGTGGTAATCGCAGATGATATTTACACCGCTTTCAGCTATCAGAATCCCTTTGTACCCATTGCCAGCCTGCCCAATATGAGAGAAAGAACCATCACATTAAATTCTTTCTCCAAAAACTTCACGATGACCGGCTGGAGAATCGGCAACATCATCGCCCCTGATTTTATCATCAGAACGATTCAGAACATCAATGAGAATCTGGTATACAGTGCCCCTTCCATTTCTCAGCGCGCTGCCATCCATGCTCTGAGAAACCGTAAAACCATTCAGCCTAAGATGATCGAAGAATACCGCAGCAGAGTATTCTACGCAGCAGAAAGAATCAACGCGATTCCCAATATGCATGTGATCTCCCCTCCCAGAGGCACATTCTACCTGTTCGTTAATATCAAAGACACAGGCCTGACCTCTCAGGAAGTAACAGATCGCATCCTGCAGGAAGCTCATGTTGTAGTCCTGCCGGGTAATGCTTTTGGCAATTGCGGTGAAGGATACCTGCGTATCGCCTGCACCGTAAATAAAGAAGTTCTGAAAGAAGCCTTTGATCGCATTGCAAAGATGTCTATTTTTCAGTAACCACTGATTTTTAATAACAAAAACCAAACCCCCGAAGGAAATCCTTCGGGGGTTTTTATGATAAGTTTAAATATATCGTTACTGTTTTTTCTGCAGCATGGAAACAACTTCCACGTGCACGCTATGGCTGAACTGATCCACAGGCTGAACTTCTTTCAGTTCATAGCCGCCTTCCTTCAGTACAACCAGATCCCTTGCCCATGTAGCAGGGTTACAGGAAACATATACGATTTTTTCGGGGCTGATCTGCAGGATAGTTTCCAGCAGTCTTTCATCACAGCCTTTTCTGGGAGGGTCTACCACTACGATATCCGCTGTGATACCCTCTTCTTCATACAGTCTGGGGATGACTTCTTCCGCTGCGCCTACGGCAAATTCCGCATTGGTGATACCATTTCTTGCCGCATTTTTCTTCGCATCAGCAATAGCCTCAGGGACGATTTCCACACCAAATACCTTCTTCGCTTTTCTTGCAAAGAACAGGGAGATCGTACCGATACCGCAGTACAGGTCGAGAACAGTTTCGTCCCCTTTCAGACCTGCCAGTTCCACCGCTTTGCCATACAGCACTTCTGTCTGCACAGGATTTACCTGATAGAAGGACAGAGGGGAAATTTCAAATTCAATGCCGTCGATGGAGTCTGTGATGGTATCTTTACCCCAAAGGGTAATAATTTTCTGACCAAGGATCACATTGGTCTTTTCTTTATTCACATTCAGAACGATGGAAACAACGCCTTCTACTGCCTGCAGTCTTTCCACCAGAATTTCGCTGTTGGGCAGTTTTTTGCCGTTAACAACGATACAAACCATGATCTCGCCGCTGTTTCTGCCGATTCTTGTCAGAATATGGCGCACCAGACCTTTATGTTTTTCCTCATCATACAGAGGAATATTGAATTCATTTAAAAATTCACGCACAATGCCAATGATCGTATCATTGCATTCATTCTGCAGAAAACATTTATCTGTATCTACGATACGATGGCTTCTTTTCGCATAGAAACCGATGGCACAGCCATCTTTGCCTCTGCCCACAGGGAACTGGGCTTTGTTACGATATCTCCAGGGATCTTCCATCCCCAGCGCAGGCTTCACTTCCACATCCTTGATGCCGCCGATACGTTCCATCACATCTTTTACTTCTCTTGTTTTATAAGCCAGTTCCGCTTCATAGGACAGATGCTGCAGCTGACAGCCGCCGCACTGCTTCGCAACAGGGCACATAGGCTCTCTGCGTTCAGGAGAAACCTCCAGAATTTCCATCAGTTTGCCATAGCCATAATTTTTCTTTACTTTTACGATCAGAACGCGGATCTTTTCACCGGGCAGTGCACCTTCCACGAAAACAGTATAGCCATCGATACGGCCAATACCTTCGCCGTTGCTGCCCAGTGCATCGATCTGCATTTCATAAATTTTATTCTTCTCTACAGGAATCATCTTGTTCCTCTTCTCCTTTAAATATCTCTGTTTCCGAAAACTCACATACGGTACCATTGCAGACACAGGGACGACAATGGGCAAAATCCGACTTCGCCTTGC
>JAFZDV010000237.1 GCA_017560955.1 Anaerotignum sp. | reverse complement strand
CCTTCGATGTTGTGACCCAGCAGCACTGCTACTACGTCATCTTTCAGATCTTCTTTCAGTCTTGTAGCTTCACCAACAAGTTCCAGACCTACGTTCTGAACCTTGCCGTATCTCTGTTCCATTACTACGAAAATACCTTTACTCATTGTAGGGTTTCCTCCTTATATTTCTAATTTAATATACGATTCTTCGTCTAAGTAGATTAGATGATGAATTTAGCTTCCAGTTTGTCCATGATAGCTTTAACAGCTTCGTCTGCAGACAGACCTTCCAGAATTGTACCAGCGCCTTTTACTTCTTTTGTGAAGGACTGGTATACGTTTGTAGGGGAACCCTTCAGACCGATCATATCCAGTTCCAGTTCGTCTTTCAGATCTTCGAAGCCCAGAACTTTGATTTCTTTTTCGTAAGCTTCTACGATACCTCTAACGGACATGTATCTGGGTGTTGCCAGTTCAGCGATTGCTGTCAGCAGGCAAGGAGTTTTGATTTTAACGATGTGGTAACCATCTTCGTACTGTCTCTTAACTACTACGTATTCTTCTGTAGCTTCTTTAACTTCTTCTACATAAGAAACCTGAGGCAGAGCCAGTTTTTCAGCGATCTGGGGACCAACCTGAGCTGTGTCACCGTCGATAGCCTGACGGCCTGTGATAACCAGGTCGTAGCCTACTTTTTTCAGAGCTGCAGCCAGGATACCGGATGTAGCATATGTATCGGAACCACCGAATTCTCTAGCGGATACCAGGTAAGCTTCATCACAACCCATAGCCAGAGCTTCTCTCAGAGCTACATCAGCCTGAGGGGGGCCCATGGAAACTACTGTTACTGTGCCGCCCAGCTGTTCTTTCAGCTGCAGAGCTGCTTCGATACCTGTTTTGTCATCGTGGTTGATGATAGAAGGAACACCGTCACGGATCAGTGTGCCTGTTTTAGGATCGATTTTAACTTCTACTGTATCGGGTACCTGTTTAATACATACAACGATTTTCATTATTGTTGTTCTCCTTCCAAATTTTAGTAATTAAAGCTTTTCTCAAAATGAACTCTTAACTCTCAGGATCAAACTTTCATGGAGCCAGCGATGATCATTCTCATAGCTTCGTTTGTACCTTCGTAGATTTCTGTGATTTTAGCATCTCTCATAGCTCTTTCTACGGGGTATTCACGGCAGTAACCGTAACCACCGAACAGCTGTACAGCCATTCTTGTAACTTCGTTTGCAACGTCGGAAGCAAAGTATTTGCACATTGCAGCCAGAGGAGCGTAGTTGCCGTGGTTGTCTTTTTCTGTAGCAGCTCTCCAAACCATCAGTCTAGCAGCATCTGTTTTTGTCTGCATTTCAGCCAGTTTGAACTGTGTGTTCTGGTATTTACCGATGGGTTTGCCGCCCTGTTTTCTTTCTTTAACATATTTCAGTGTTTCGTCGATAGCACCCTGTGCGATACCTACGGACTGAGCACCGATACCGATACGACCGCCACCCAGTGCTGTCATAGCGATTTTGTAGCCCTGGCCTTCTTTGCCCAGCAGGTTTTCTTTGGGAACTTTAACGTTTTCATAGATTACTTCACAGTTGGAAGCAGCTCTGATACCCATACGTTCGATGTTGGGACCAACGGACAGACCTTCGGATTCTCTGTCTACGATGAATGCGGACATACCTTTAGGACCTTTGGATTTGTCTGTCAGAGCGAATACGATGAATGTATCAGCGAAGCCAGAGTTTGTTGTGAAGATTTTTGTACCATTCAGGATGTAGTCGCCGTTTTCATCTTTAGCAGCTTCTGTTTTAACACCAGCAGCGTCTGTACCAGCGCCGGGTTCTGTCAGACCGAAGCAGCCGATTTTGGAACCATCAACCAGAGGTCTCAGCCATTTCTGTTTCTGTTCTTCTGTACCAAACTCATTGATGCAAGGGCAGCACAGAGATGTGTGTACGGACAGTGTGATACCTGTGGAAGCATCTACTTTGGACATTTCTTCCATGCACAGTGTGTATGTCAGAACGTCTGCACCCTGACCGCCGTATTCTCTGCCATAAGGGATACCAAAAGCACCGATTTTCTGCAGTTTCTGAAGCAGTTCTCTATCGTAATCTTCTGCTTCGTCCATGTCTTTAGCGATTGGTTTAATTTCTGTTTCAGCGAATTTTCTGAACAACTCCTGCTGAAGCATCTGAGTTTTTGTTAATTTGAAATCCATTTACTATTCCTCCTATTTTTTAGAAATAATGTAGAAACGCCCGATGAGGCCACATCAGAGCATTTCATTAAAAAAACAACCTACTTCCCTACGACGCTGCCGTATGGACGCAGTTTATTAGCCTCTCATTTTCTGCACTTGCGCACATGAATAAGAAGCCATAATGCCTCCACAATGAATATACCATTTTTGTCTAAAATTTGTCAACATATTTGGCACAAAATAATAGATAAAAAACGGCCGCGTTTGTTGGTAATACCGACATATTTTCTCATGTCATACCCAGGAAAAAAACCCACAAAAGAAACGGGCGTCATTTTCCCTTTGCTTCGCTACTTCAAAGGAAAATTCTGTACTATGTCTTCTTTATTGTGACACTTTTACTTTTTCCCGCAGATCCAATGCCAGATGGCAGTTGGTTCTCCTCTGTTTGCAAATATTTCGCATCCAAAGGATTCTGTCGAAAAAATAACACACAAACCTTATATTTCGTGTGTCATTCCCGTTTTTTTGCCTGTATTCACTTTACACCATTGTCTTTTCTCTGTCAATATATTTCGCATGTGAACTATTTTTCACCCCGCCATCTTGTCTGACATCATTTG
>JAFZDV010000236.1 GCA_017560955.1 Anaerotignum sp. | reverse complement strand
TAATGATTGGAATATCGCACTGTGTTCACTGTCTACCGGAAGTATCGATATTCCGTATTTCCGTGCCAGATCCATTATGATATGTCCGGCACATACAAGCGTTTCCTTATTGGCCAGTGCAATGTTTTTACCTGCACGGATCGCTTCAAAAGTTGGCTTCAAGCCTACATTACCTACAACGGATGTAACAACAGTATCCACCCCTTCATAGGTTGCCGCTTCCACCAGACCATCCATACCGCTGACAACACGGATATTCATGTCTGAAAGTCTGTTTTTCAGTTCTTCTGCATTCTTTTCATCCATAACAGCCACCAGTTCAGGCTGATATTTTCTTGCCTGTTCTTCCAACAAACGGATATTGCTGTTACCTGTAATAGCCATTACTCTGATATTTTCTAAAATGTCAACTACTTCCAGAGTCTGTGTACCAATGGAACCTGTAGACCCTAAAATAGATATTTTTCTCATTTTTACACCTTCATTCCCTGTTCATCATTTAATGAGGAACAGCATGATATAGTATAACACGGGCGCTGTCATGATTACGCTGTCAAATCTGTCCAGTACACCGCCATGACCAGGCATCAGATTACCATAGTCCTTGATACCAACCTGTCGTTTGATGGAAGATGCTGCAAGGTCACCGATCTGAGAGATGATAGAGCCTGCAAAGCCGATCAGGCCACACAGCAACAGTACATTCACATTTTCCATGGGGTAAGTTTTATTAATCCATACACCATACAGCAGACACAGCACAATAGAAGTAATGATACCGCCTACAGAACCTTCGATCGTTTTCTTAGGGCTCAGTACGGGACAGAGTTTATTTTTACCCAGGAAGTAACCTGTAAAGTATGCACCTGTATCACAGCCAAAAGCAGAAATAAATGCCAACCAAACCAGCAGTTTGCCGTGATCAAATTCTCTTACCAGATATACATGGGAAAGCAGGAAGCAGGCATAAAAGAAGCCAAACAACGCTGCTACAATTTCAACATAATTTGTTTTTTTATAGCAAAGCACACTGTAAACCAGAAGTGCAATGGTAAACAGGGATGTAAACACACTGAATAAGGGCGCTGTATAAATGATCTTATCAATAAAGATCAGATAAATCAGCCCAAATAAATAAGCAATGATATGTGTCCCTTTTACTTCTTTAGAAATAGCCTTATTGAATTCATACATACCAACAAGACCAAGTACGGCGATACCAAGGTGCATCCAAAGGCCGCCGCTTACAACGATAAAAATCAGCAAAGGCAAAGCTACCAGTGCGGAAATAATTCTCGTTTTCATGCACTGTCACCTCATTTCAATCTGCCGCCAAAACGGCGTTCTCTGTTCTGATAGTAATAGATTGCTTTTTCCAGTTCTTTTTTATCAAAGTCAGGCCAAAGCATATCGGAGAAATAAAATTCAGAATAAGCGATCTGCCACAGCAGGAAATTGCTGATGCGTTCTTCACCGCTTGTACGAATCATCAGTTCAGGATCAGGTGTACCTGCAGTATCCAGCGCATTTGTGATCACATCTTCTGTCACATCTGCAGCTGCCAGTCTGCCTTCTGCCACATCCTGCGCAATTTTACCTACAGCACGGCGCAGTTCATCTCTGCCGCCATAGTTCAGCGCGATATGAACAGTCATACCCTGCTTTTCTTTAGAAAGTGCTTCAATTTCTTCAATAGCATCCTGAATATCCTGATCCAGTCTTGTTTTATCACCGATCACATGCATACGGATATCGTCTTTTACGAATTTCTTGAAGTAATTCTTCAGATAAAAACGCAGAATATCCATAATTGCACCAACTTCTTCTTCAGAACGTTTCCAGTTTTCTGTAGAAAAAGCATATACAGTCAAGTGCTCCAGACCCAGTTCTTTTGCAGCATAAATGATTTTTTCCAGCGCTTCAGCGCCCGCTTTATGACCTGCTTTTCTGGGCAGAGATCTTTTTGTTGCCCATCTGCCGTTACCATCCATAATGATGGCAATGTGTTTGGGCATTTTTTCAGGATTCAGCTGATATTCTTCAGCTGTTTCTTTTGCAAAAAACATAATTGCCTCCTGTAACAAAGCCCCTCTCGAAAAAGAGGGGCATGTTGATTCTTTAAATTAAACTGTAAGGATATCTTTGCTCTTGGATTCGCATTTCGCGTCAACTTCAGCAACATATTTATCTGTCAGTTTCTGTGTTTCGTCTTCCAAATCTTTCAGCTGATCTTCTGTGATTTCTTTTGCTTTTTCAGCTTTTTTGAAATGATCCAGAGCATCTCTTCTGATGTTTCTCAGCGCTACTTTAGAAGCTTCTGCTTTTTTCTTAACATCTTTTGTCAGTTCTTTACGTCTTTCTTCTGTCAGTTCAGGGAATACCAGACGGATTACTTTACCGTCGTTGTTAGGGTTGATACCCAGTTCAGACATGTTGATTGCTTTTTCGATCGCTTTCAGCAGGGATGTATCCCAAGGCTGGATCTGCAGCAGACGAGGTTCGGGAACGGAGATGTTACCAACCTGGTTCAGGGGTGTAGGTGTACCATAATATTCTACCATGATTCTATCCAGAACATGGGGGTTTGCACGGCCTGCACGGATTGTACCGTAGTCAACATCCAGTGCATGCAGTGTTTTTTTCATTTTTTCTTCATAAGGTTTTGTCATTTCAGATGCCATAATCGTTTCCTCCTAGTGTGAACAAAATCTTTCATCCATTACATTAAACAGTTACAATAGTACCGATTTTTTCGCCGCCAACTGCACGAACGATGCTGTTTTCTTCATTCAGACCGAAGATGATAACAGGAATTTTACGTTCAAAGCAAAGGTTAGCAGCAGCCATATCGATAACTTTCAGGTTGTTTTTCACGATGTCTTCCGCTTTGATAACATCGATTTTCTTCGCTTCAGGATTTGTTGCGGGATCGTCATCATAAACGCCGTCAATGCTTTTTGCAAAGAACAGACCGTCAACATCCAGTTCAGCACCTCTCAAAGCTGTGATGGTATCTGTAGAGAAGAAAGGATGACCCATACCTGCAGCAAAAATAACTACTTCGCCTTTTTCCAGATGTGCGATCGCGCTTTCTTTGGAGAACATTTCTGTCATTGTACCCATCATGATAGGTGTCTGTACAAATGCTTTAATGCCATTCTGACGGAATGCATCCGCAACATAAATCGCATTCATAACAGTTGCCAGCATACCGATCTGGTCAGCTTTTGTACGATCCATATTGGAGTCTGCACTTCTGCCCCTCCAGAAGTTACCACCACCGATTACCAGAGAAACCTGAGTACCTTTTTCCATAACAGATTTGATCTGTTCAATCAGACCCCAGATCACTGTATCATCAAAAGTTACGCCTTTCTTGTCACCGGCTAAGGCTTCGCCGCTCAATTTCAGCACAATTCTCTTATACATTTTTCACAGCCTCCTTACCTTTTAAATGTAACACAAATCATAAAAAATTTCTACATTATTTTGTCTTTGGACGCAAATGTATGTAAATTTTATCCTGTAAAAAAGGAAACGTGTGCGGTACGATCTATCGTACTGCTACGTTTCCTTTTCATTTTTAAATTATAATCAGAAATCGTTTACTGATTAGTTCATTGCTTTTGCAACTTCTTCAGCAAAGTTTTCTTCTTTCTTTTCCATACCTTCGCCTGTTTCGAAACGAACGATTCTAGCGATGGAGATAGGAGCGCCAACTACTTTAGCTACGGAATCGATGTACTGCTGTACTGTCATATCTGTATCTTTAACGTAGGGCTGTTCAACCAGACACATTTCTTTCAGTTCTTTTTTCAGTCTGCCTTCGATCATTTTAGCGATGATGTTGTCGGGTTTTTTCGCATTTTTAGGATCGTTTTTAGCCTGTACTGTCAGGATTTCTGTTTCTTTAGCGATGAATTCAGCGGGAACATCAGCTTCTGTGATGAATTTGGGGTTCAGAGCTGCGATCTGCATAGCGATGTTTTTACCCAGTTCAACCAGTTCTTCTGCTTCGTTTTCGCAAGCCAGTTCGATCATAACACCGATTCTGCCGCCACCGTGGATGTAGGAAACCAGTTTACCAGCCTGAGCTTTTGTATATCTTTCGAATCTTCTGATGTTCAGGTTTTCACCGATAACAGCTACCTGCTGAGACAGAGCTTCTTTTACTGTGAACTGTGTATCCAGAGCCCATTTTTCTTCGAAGAAAGCATCGATGTCTGCTGCTGTGGATTCAGCTGCCTGTTTAGCAACTGCTGCTACGTAATCTCTGAATACCTGGTTTTTAGCAACGAAGTCTGTTTCAGAGTTAACTTCTACGATAGCGCCAACTTTGTTGTCTTCAGACAGGAAGATTTCAACCATACCTTCGGAAGCGATTCTGCCTGCTTTTTTAGCGGAAGCTGCCAGACCTTTTTCTCTCAGAACTTCAACAGCTTTTTCCATGTTGCCGTCTGCTTCTGTCAGAGCTTTTTTACAGTCCATCATACCTGCGCCTGTCATTTCTCTCAGTTCTTTTACCATTGCTGCTGTAATAGCCATGTTTGTTACCTCCTAATATTCTTGTCCATTAGTAGTATGAAAAAAGAGCTCCAGCCCGTTATAGGCTGAAGCTCGGGCAAATGCCTTGGTTAAAAATTATTCAGCTTCTACAGTTTCAACTGTTTCCTGTTCACCCTGTTTGGATTCCAGAACAGCATCAGCTACTTTGGAAGCGATCAGTTTTACCGCACGGATAGCGTCATCGTTACCGGGGATTACGTAATCGATTTCATCGGGATCGCAGTTTGTATCAACGATAGCTACTGTGGGGATACCCAGTGTGTGAGCTTCCTGTACAGCGATTCTTTCTTTTCTTGTGTCAACGATGAACATCATATCAGGAACTTTTTTCATTTCTTTGATACCGCCAACGTTTTTCTGCAGTTTTTCCATTTCGTACAGCAGTTTAGCTACTTCTTTTTTGGGCAGTACATCGAATGTACCGTCTTCCTGCATTTTTTCCAGGTTTTTCAGTCTTGCAACTCTTGTTTTGATTGTTGTGAAGTTTGTCAGCATACCACCCAGCCATCTCTGGTTAACGTAGTACATACCGCATCTTTCAGCTTCTTCTCTGATGCATTCCTGTGCCTGTTTTTTTGTACCTACGAACAGGATTTCGCCGCCTTCAGCGATGCAAGAGCAGATTGCAGCATAAGCTTCGTCTACTTTTTTCACTGTTTTCTGCAGGTCGATGATGTAGATACCGTTTCTTTCAGCGAAGATGTATTCAGCCATTTTAGGGTTCCATCTTCTTGTCTGGTGACCAAAGTGAACACCAGCTTCTAACAACTGTTTCATAGAAATTACGCTCATTTTATGAACCTCCTATTGGTTAATCCTCCGCATCCTTTCAGCAGGATAACTGACTCCTGTCAGCACCAATCCTCTCTATTGGATACGTGTGTACTAAAAGTTACCTATGGGATTATAGCACAGTAAAACACAAAAAACAACTGTTTTTTCTCATTTTTTGAAAAAATTTCGAGAAAATCCAGTTGTTTTTTTATTTTGATTTTATTCTTCCGTTTCCTCTGCTGGTTTATCCATTACAAAACCGCATTTTTCATTGGAACAAACGATTTTAGGGTTCTTTCTGCCCTTTTCTTCCAGAGGGCTGCCGCAGTTAGGGCATTTTTCTCCGGTAGGCTTATTCCAGCTCATGAAGGAACATTCATCGGGGTTATTTTCACAGCCGTAATATACACGACCTTTTTTTGTTTTCTTGATGAGGACCTTACCGCCACATTCCGGACAGTTCACACCAGCTTCTTCGAAATAAGGTTTTGCATTCTGACAGTCGGGGAAACCGGGGCAAGCCAGGAATTTACCGTATCTGCCATATT
>JAFZDV010000235.1 GCA_017560955.1 Anaerotignum sp. | reverse complement strand
CATACCATTTTGTTGTAAAACCATTCCAGTAGTAGTTATATCTCTGGTCATTGAAGGAGAAGGCCATCATAACTGCTACAGGGATATACAGGATCGCATATACCAGGAATGCGTAAATGTCTGCAAGGATACGGTTTCTTTTTTCTTTTTTTGCTCGTTTGGATAATGCTGCCATTTACACCACCTCCATATCTTCGATCTTGGCAAATCGAGTATAAATGAAGATGAGGAGCATTGTGATAACGATCAGGAGAACAGACAGCGCCGCGCCCAGAGGCCAGTTTCTGATGGCACCGAACTGGTTCTTGATGATGTTACCGATATACATAACTTTGCCGCCGCCCAGCATGTCTGTAACAGTGTAGATACCCAGAGAAGGGATGAACACCAGAATGATGGCAGAGAAGATGCCGGGGAATGTGATGGGCAGAGTTACTTTCATAAATGTTGTTTTCGCGTCCGCACCAAGGTCTGCAGATGCTTCCAGCAGGGATTTTTCCAGTTTTTCGATGGTGCTGTACAGAGGCAGTACCGCGAAAGGAAGCATATTTGTGATCAGACCGATCATAACCAGTTCATCGGTATAGATAAAACCGATGGGCTTATCCACAAAGCCGAAATTCACCAGAAAATTATTGACGGGACCGCTTGTCTGGAACAGCAGCAGCCACGCATTCAGACGCATCAGAGAGTTTGTCCAGAAAGGGATCATCAGGAGAGTGATCATTTTTGCTGCCACATCCTTGGGCTTTCTTGCGATGATATACGCGAAGGGATAGCCGATCAGGATACACAGCAGTGTTGTAATCCCTGCCGCCTGCAGAGATTTTACGATGACCTTGAAATAGGTAGGGTCAAGGATGGTCGTATAGCTTTCTGTAGTGGGCTTATACAAAACATCACCAAAGACGCCTCTGGACATAAAGCTGATGAAGATGATATACATCAGAGGGATGGTCACAAAGAGGATCATCCACAGGGAAACGGGGCCTGCCATTGCCATTTTAGGCAGCAGGTTCTTCTTCTTGGGCATTGCCTGACTTGCACTACTCATCAAACCGCCCCCTGATCAAATTTTTTGATTGCAACTGCTTTTTCAGGCTTCCAGCATACATATACTTTTTCGCCTTCGGAAACAGAATTGTCCTGTTCAAATCTGGAGTATTTCACTTCCATGCCGCCATTCAGGTCTACCGCTGTTTTTACAACAGAACCCTGATAAATGAAGTCTTTGATCTTGCCTTCCAGTGTGAAGCCTGCCACAGGAGATGTGGAAACTTCCAGATATTCGGGGCGGATAGAAACATGCATTTCTTCGCCTACGGCAAAATCAGGGCCAATTACCTGCAGATTGCCTTCTGCTGTTTCTACTGTCAGCACATCGCCCTCTTTTGCAACAACTTTACCATCGAAGATATTAGATTCACCGATGAAACCTGCAACAAATCTTGTTTTGGGGTGTTCATAGATTTCTGTAGGGCTGTCCAGCTGTTCCAGGATACCGTCATGCATAACTGCAATACGGTCACTCATGGTCAGAGCTTCTTCCTGGTCATGGGTTACATAGATGAATGTGATGCCCAGTTTTTTCTGCAGTCGTTTCAGTTCGATCTGCATCTGCTTACGCAGTTTCAGGTCCAGCGCACCCAGAGGTTCATCCAGCAGCAGCACTTTGGGTCTGTTTACCAGCGCCCTTGCAATGGCAACACGCTGCTTCTGACCGCCGGACAGTTCGTCGGGTTTTCTTTTTGCGTAGGGTTCCATCTGTACCATTCTCAGCATTTCTGTTACGCGTTCGTTAATTTCCGCTTTGGGAACTTTTTTGATGGTCAGACCATAGGCAATATTATTGAATACTGTCATATGAGGGAACAGCGCATAGTTCTGGAATACGGTATTTACATTTCTCTGGAAGGGTTCCTTATCTTCTACACGTTCCCCTTCTACTTTGATGGTACCTTCGGACGCTTCTTCGAAGCCTGCGATCATACGCAGTGTTGTGGTTTTACCACAGCCGGAAGGACCAAGCAATGTTAAAAATTCGCCCTGAGCAACTTCAAGATTCAGATTTTTAACAACAACGTTGCTGCCGAATCTTTTTACTACGCCTTCCAGGGTAATAATAGAATTATTCATTTGCCACACCTTTTCTTTTTGCTCAATATGTCATTTTGAGAATATTAACTCAACTATAACTATACCACCGTTCAGAATATTTTACAATAACAGGTTGCTTCCCACCCATTTCTTGTGCATAATACACAACAACGGTTTTATGAAACCGCTTTCAAGATGTAAAACTTTGCTTTTCCTGTCATTGAAATAAAAGAGGTTCTCTGATAGGATGAAACTGAGAAAATATCCCTTCTGATGGAGAAATCAAAATGATCCACGATACAAATATGACACAGGGGAAGCCTATGCGCCTTCTGATTGCCTTTGCCCTTCCTCTGATGTTCGGCAATCTTTTTCAACAATTATATACTGTAGTAGATATCGCAGTCATCGGCCGCAGCATCGGTATGGATGCGCTGGCGGCTCTGGGTTGTGTGGACTGGCTCAACTGGATGATGATTGGCATCGCCCAGGGGTTTACTCAGGGCTTTTCTGTCCGCATTGCCCAGAAATACGGTGAAGGTGACCTGCATGCCATGCGCCGTTTCATCGGGCAGTCTGCCGTCCTTTCCGCCTTTTTATCCCTGCTCTACCTGATACTGGGACAGCTTCTGCTGGGTTTTGTACTGTTTTTACTGCGGGTTCCTGCCGACCTTTCCCCTATGGCAGAGGTCTATACCAGAACCCTCCTCATCGGTGCACCTGCAGTCATGTTCTTTAATTACTGCTCCTCCGTTCTGCGAGCAGTGGGTGACAGTAAAACACCCCTGAAGGCCATGATCATCGCCTCTATCCTGAATATCATCCTTGACCTGACCGCAGTCTTCCTGCTGGATCTTGGCATTGCAGGGGCAGGCATGGCCACCAATATCGCTCAGTGTACGGCAGGGGGCATCTGTGCAGTCAAAATATCCAGAAACCCTCTGCTTCGCTTCGGCAAAGAGGAGCTGAGGAAAAATATTCCCGTATTGAAAAACCTGACCGCCATCGGTACACCTGCTGCGGCTAAAAATGTCATCATTTCCGCCGGGGGTATGGTAGTACAGGCCATCGTCAACGGCTTTGGCACAGGCTTTATCGCAGGATTCACTGCCACCAGCAAACTTTATGGTCTGCTGGAGATCGCCGCCATTTCCTACGGCTATGCCATCACCACCTATGTAGGCCAGAACTTCGGCGCAGGCAAATCCGATCGTATCCGTGAAGGCATCCGTGCCGCCGTGAAGCTTTCTGTGGCAACCTCTGCAGTCATCGCCCTCATCATGTTCCTCTTTGGACGAAACATCACAGGCCTGTTTATCTCTGCAGAGAATCCTCTTCTGGCGGCAGAGGCAAAACATATTGCCTATACCTTCCTGTGCATCATGGCCACCTTCCTGCCAGTGCTGTATCTTCTGTATGTTTATCTTTCCGCCCTGCAGGGTATGGGTTATACAGGCCTCACCCTCATTTCAGGCATTCTGGAATTCCTGATCCGCACGGTCATTGCCCTCATCGTTGGCTGGAGCGGTTTCGAAATGGGTATCTTCGCTACAGAAGTTGTGGCATGGATGGGTGCTTTCCTGTATCTGATGGCGTATTACCATAAAAAAATAAAGCTATTGCAGACAATTCATACATCAGAATAACTTTACACAACACAAAAATCCATATCAAACGGCGGTTCCTATTGTAACCGCCGTTTTTGATATGATTTTTTCTGCTTCATCATTGCTATACAGACATCCCGGGATATCACCGAGCAGAAAACCTCTCTGGTATAAGCCATTAAATAACAACATGCTCTATTTTTCTATATCTTTCATGCATACATTCACAAAAGATACATTTTTCATCAAACCAATGGGTTAAGATTTTCAAATAACTGCATAAAAATGGGAGAACGAGTCTCTCAACAGCGTTCTCCCGAAAATCCGTAGACCAGTCCTCTGGTCTTTTTCATAAAAATTCGGTCGAAACTTCATGGTCTCCTCTCACGCCGGAACACGGCTTCCCATCGCTGCTGTTTTCTGCAAGGCCTAAGGCGCTCCCCTTCTGCCTTCCCGTTTTACGGGCAATTATTTAATCGTCAGAAAAACTCGTTTACTGGTTACTATTCATTTTTATACTTTTATTTCAAAGCCTTTCATTGTTTCTTTCACATTCTCACAGTTCATCAGTCCGCTCATAACACAGGCACCTGCGGCTCCTGCTTTTCGTACTGCACCAATGTTTTCACTGCCAATGCCGCCAATGGCATATACAGGAATGGAAACACTTTTGCAAACATCCTGCAGAAATTCCAGTCCTCTGGGAGCCAATCCTTTTTTGCAGTCTGTCACAAACACATGACCTGCTGTGATATAAGTACAGCCTAAGCATTCTGCTTCCTGTGCTTCTTCTACGGAATGGCAGGACGCACCGATCTGTCTGAATGCTTCTTTTTTCTTTTCATCCATCCCTCTTAATACATGTAAGGGAAGATGGATATTCTCTGCTCCCAGTTCAATTGCTGCATCCACAAAATAATGCAGGATACAGGGAACATGATATTCTTCGCAGAGTTGTATAACTTTCTCTGCTAATTTTTTATATTCTTCTTCGCTTAAATCTTTTTCCCGCAGGATGATTCCTTTGGGATGGTTTGCAGCGATTTTTTCCACCCTTTGCAAAAAATCTTCTTTACAGAGGGTTCGATTTGTCACACACAAAATATCAGACATAAAGATAATCATTCAGCACCGGCTGAAGTCCTTCCTCCGCCATATCTTCATACATTTCTTCAAAACTGCGGTCATCATCGATTTCAAACTGTTCATCGCCTTCTGTGCCTTCAGCCTCTTTTCCTGTGTATTTGCTTTCATGGTCACCAATACCGGTAGAAACGCCAGCAGATACTTTCGTTGCGGCAATTTTTACGATGCCATCACGGAAGGATTTGCTTTCACGGGAGGATACGGTAATACCAACAAAAGGCAGGAAGATACGATACGCACAGATGATCTGACACAACTGTTTTTCGCCTACGTCCAGAGGGTTGATCTTATCATTGTTGATGATGGGTCTCAGTCTGGGGCAGGATAAGGACATTTCTGCATGAGGATATTTTCTCTGCAGATAATATACATGCAGGGCACTTGCCAGAGCATCTTTTCTGAAATCAGAAAGACCTAACAATGCGGAGAAGGCTACACCTCTCATGCCGCCGCGGAGTGCTCTTTCCTGTGCATCAAAGCGATAAGGCCAAACACGTTTATGACCTAGCAGATGCAGTGTTTCATACTTATCTGTGTCATAAGTTTCCTGAAAAACAGTCACATAGTCTACACCACACTCATGGAGATAACGATATTCATCCGTGTTAACAGGATAAATTTCGATACCTACCATACGGAAATACTTTCTAGCCAGTTTGCAGGCTTCACCGATGTACTGCACATCACTCTGGGCTCTGCTTTCGCCAGTCAGGATCAGGATTTCCTCCATGCCGCTGTCTGCGATGACCTGCATTTCTCTTTCGATCTGCTCCATGGTAAGCTTCATGCGATTGATATGGTTATAGCAGTTGAAACCGCAGTATACGCAATAGTTTTCGCAGTAGTTGGCGATATACAAAGGTGTGAACAGATAAACCGTATTGCCAAAGTGTTTGCTGGTCTCCAGTCTTGCCTTCTGCGCCATTTCTTCCAGAAAAGGTTCTGCCGCAGGAGAAAGAAGTGCCTTAAAATCTTCAACAGAACAGGTGTCATGGTCTAATGCCGCACGAACATCTCTCGCAGTATACTGAGAATAATCAAAGGATTTCATCTGGCTCATAACCATTTCACAGACATCAGATTCGATCACTTCCATATTCGGCATATATTCCATATGGTTTGTTCGTGCCGCAGGATTTTCTTCCAATTCATGCTTGCGTTTCAGCATTTCAGGAGAAAGATGCTCGGAGTCTACAAAAAACTTATTTTCCATAGCCATTCCTCCTTAGTCATGCAGGAAGCCTGTCAGGGGATCAGATGCGGATGCACCTCTTACCAATACTCTGCCTAAGCCGGAAAGATAAGCTTTTCTGCCTGCTTCGATGGCCTGACGGAATGCTGCCGCCATCAGAGGCAGATCGCCTGCTGTTGCCAGAGCAGTATTTGCCATAATTGCCGCTGCGCCCATTTCCATGGCTTCGCAAGCCTGAGAGGGTCTGCCGATACCAGCATCTACGATAATAGGCAGGTCAATTTCATCCACCAGAATCTGAATGAATTCTCTTGTTGCCAGACCTTTGTTGGAACCAATGGGAGATGCCAGAGGCATGATGGTTGCCGCACCTGCGTTTACCAGATCACGGGCTACATTCAGGTCAGGATACATATAAGGCATTACCACAAAGCCTTCATTTGCCAGGATTTCTGTTGCCTTGATGGTTTCGTAGTTATCGGGCAGCAGATATTTGCTGTCACGCATGATTTCCACTTTTACAAAATCACCGCAGCCCAGTTCCCTTGCCAGACGAGCAATACGTACAGCTTCTTCCGCATTTCTTGCACCAGATGTATTAGGCAGCAGTGTTACATTCTTAGGGATATAATCCAGAATGTTTTCCTGTTCCTTTGTGTTTGCTCTGCGTACTGCCAGTGTAATGATTTCTGCACCAGCATCCTTCACCGCAGATTCAATCAGTTTCAGAGAATATTTGCCGGAGCCGAGAATGAATCTGGAATTGAATTCGTGACCACCAATGATAAGTTTATCTTCTTTCTGCATAAATAACCCTTCTTTCTTTATGGTTCATGATTTCCAGAAAGGATACGAAGGACCATCTGTGCCTGATGGGCTGCACACAGCATCACGCGAGGCGCTACCAGACCAATATCATCTGCCACATCGCTGACTCCATCTCCACACAAATAAAATCGTTCCATGACCCTTCTGGTTTTGATACTGTTGGCAGAACCAAGCCCTGCCATACCGGAAGCAGCGATCAGATATTTCATATGTAATTTTTCTAAAACACCATTGACTAACATGGCTTTTGCTTCTGCATCATCAAAGGCTTCACAGATGATATCCGCATCCTGCAGAAGTTCTGTCAGGTTATTTTCTTCCACACGGACAGTATGTGTCACAATATCCAGATATGGAGAGATCTCCTGAAGATTTTCTTTCAATGCGTCCGTTTTGCAATATCCGATTTGATTCGCCCGATACTGCTGCCGATGCAGATTGGAAATATCCACCTGATCAAAGTCGATCAGGATCAGCCTGCCAATACCTGCCCTTGCCAATGAGACCGCAATATTGGAACCCAATCCCCCTAAGCCGCAGATGGCAACAGTACTGCCTGTAAACTTTGCCTGCAGTTCTTTCCCATGTCTTGCTTCCAGTGTTCGCTGCATTTCCTCTTTACTCGGAATACAGCTCAAATCAGCCACCTCCTACAAAATTTACGATCTCCACGCTATCGCCGTCCTGTAAAACTGTTTCAGCATACTGAGCTTTCGGTACGATTTCTCCGTTTCGTTCTACGGCGATACGCATAGCATTATAGTCTGTCGTTGCCAGATATTCTGCTATTGTTTTACCACTGACGTTCAGTTCCGTGCCGTTGATCTTTACCATACTTTCACCTCCTTCTGCAACAATAAGAAAGGGAGTTACCTTTGATTTGGTAACTCCCTTTAAAATCTTTGTCACACAGGCATTCCTACGTTGGCATTATCCAAATCAGGTATATGGGTCGAAGATCAGTATCTTCCTCTCAGCCTGTAACACAAGCTCCCCGCTGTTTATTCTGTTGCAGTTTCATTATAAACCAATGTCTTTTATAATGCAAGCCCTCTCACCGTCACAGCAGTTTTTCCACTTTTGCGATCGTCTCCTGCTCCGACAGTTCCAGATCTAAAATATCCATAACACGATCTGTCAGATCAGGATCCTTCAACACGACAGAAAAAATTTTATGACCGCCTTCATTGGAAATTATACCGCAGCGAATCATATACTCCAACAAATCCACCACGGGCTGTATTTTTTTACGTTTTTCTCTCATTTTGTATTTCTCCTTTCTCTGACACACAGCTGCTCTGTCTTTATGCCTGTTATCCTTTCATATACTTGTGTATATTTTACCACCACTAAACAATAAATACAATTCTATGAGATATCACTATTTCTCTTCGTAAATAAAATAAGGGCGAAACCATGATTGATTTCGTCCTTTCGTGCAAGATAATACTCTATGTTTGTAATATTTTAAAATTCAGAAAATATCCATTCTTTCATCCTCTTTAATGTTCGTACTTCTTCGATATAAATCTACGATACAACACTCCCCGATATTTAATGATAAATTATCACCTTTTATTTTAGTTTTTCATCCCCGCTCCATCCGTCATCTGACAGATTTTGATGTATTATTTTCCAAAACAATGAGGCCGCTGCCCACTGCCTTCACCGCCAGCTCTGTTCGGCTTTGCAGGTTTGTTTTTTCCAGCAGGCCTTTCACATAATCTCGCACGGTGTAATAACTCATCTGCAGGGTTTCCGCAATCTCCTTATTGGAATCGCCCTTCGCCACTTCCCGTAAAATCCGGATCTCCTTTTCCGAAAAACTGCGGCTTTCCGCCTGCCCGATCTTTACCACAGGGGCATGGGCAGGAAATACCGATTTCCCTTCCATGGTGCGATCCAGCACAGAAAGCAGGGACTGCCTGTCCGCTGCATACCAGAAACTGTCTGCACCACTTTCCTCCGCTCGCTCCAGAAAAGATGGATCGGCAGAATCACTTACCACCACACTGCGGATGTGGGAGTATTTTCGTTTGCATTCTGCCAGAGCCGCAAAACAGGTCTGCCCTTCTTTGTCCGCCGCATCTGTCAGGATCAGGTCAACCAATGTATGCCCACAGAACTGCACTGCATCCTTCATGTTTGTTTCCGTTCCTACCAGAAGATATCTGCCCGAAGCCTGCAGCAGGCATTCAAAATATGATTTATGGATCATTCTGTCTTCTACCAGTAATACGCGATATGTCTTCATGATTCCCCTCCTCGTCATCCGACGGGTTCCCCCGAAAGAATTCTTTCTTAGTCTAAGCATAGGAAAAAATCTCGTGTAAGACTTCACCCAACAGGTGTGATTTTAGGCAAAACAGGGGTGATTTTACTGATTTTCCGCCATTTCTGCACAAAAAAAGAACCGACTCACCCGAATCGGTTCTCTTTGCTTTTTACCTGAATACTTTTTCGATCAATTCACTTCTGGTGGAAACTTCCATCTTAGAAAAGACTCTGGAGGTATGTGTCTTTACGGTATTTTCCGAAACGCAGAGGGCTTCGGCGATTTCCTTTCGCTTTTTATCCGTCAGCAGTTCGCGGAAAACATCTTTTTCTCTGGGAGATAAATCCGCCGCCGCAGACCAATGCTCCACAATATCGTCCATAGATTTCTGTTCTGCTTTGACAGGTTCCGCCGCAATAATGACAGGCTGAAACTGTTTCTGCATCTCTTCGATATCCTGCAGCATGCTGTACAGACACAGCAGTAGCAGTTCGCTGATGATGTAGGAAACAGAAAGGAATTCAAAATCCCAGTTTACCATCTGTTCCACCAGCCAGAACAGGATATTCAGCAGCACCACAACCAGCAGCAGGATCGCCTGCTTTGGTGAGTGCAGCCATTTTTTCCTCGTTGCACGGATGATCAGACCAACCATCATGGCGAAATAGGAAAACAGGAATACAAAATAAATATTGTGCAGTGGCCCGTAAACCTTTTCCAGTTTTGCCGCCCCATCCACAAATATCAATGTGACTTCTTTGTAATACCAGTCTGTATATCCAGAACTGGCAGCGATCAGGAAAACAATCACATTGATGCCGATCAGTAACCCAACCATCCATTTCTTACAGGGATGATGACAGACACCAGCGATGGTCATCAGCATGAAGAATGGCAGGAAAACTGACCCCAGATAGGCGATGCGGTTTGCCAGCAAAGCTTCCCCCAGCGTTTTTGAAATGGAAAGGGAGAAATAGCCTGCATTCACCAGAAAAATAGAGGCAAACAACAACAGCAGCCACATTTCCTTCTTCTTAACCAGCGCACCATACCCGATCAGTAGCATCAGAGAAATTCCGGCAAGGATTCCATATATCATTGGCATACCGGAGAATCCCCCTCCCCTCGCAGACATTTCCTGTCCTGCGGCAAATGCTACTTCGGTGCATCCCAGAAGGAAGATAAAAAATACGAAACCATTTCGTAAAATAGTCAGTTTTTCACAGGATGATTTCATCTTCTTTCCCCCCAATTATTGTGTACTAGAATATCATAATTCCATTCGGCAAGTCAATGGTCATTCATTTCTAAAAACTTTTCTGCATAACACGATTCATTGACATGAAAAAAGTACATATAGTAATAATATATATTTATAAATTTCTTTATTCCACCAAACCACAGTATCTATAAAAGTAACTGCAGTACAAAACAGAAAAGCAGCAGAATTCTCCTGCTGCTTTTTCTATCAATATTTATTTTTCAATTTTCAAAAATTCTCTTTCCATTTCGATGGAACTCATATCATAGCCTCTGATACCTTCTGTAGGGTCATCTGTCAGTGCTTCACGGCTATAATCGTTAACACGCTGAATACCTTTCTGGTCATGGAAAATAGATGCTGCACCATTTGTACAGCCACCTTTACATACCATACCTTCGATCAGGTTGCCATCCAGTCTGCCGAAAGATGCCAGCTTCAGTGCACGGATACATTCATCGATACCGTTGCATCTTACAGGATTGATCTCAACATCTACGCCTTCCAGTTTTGCCACACGACGCACACTTTCCGCTACGCCGCCTGTTCTTGCAAAGATTCTGCCGTAGGAAGAAGGTTCACCCGCATTGTATTCAGGCAGCTGTGCCAGATCCAGACCTTTTGCATCCAGCAGAGAACGCAGTTCTTCAAATGTAATTACATTATCAACAGCATCTTTTACTTCAGGCTGTTTTACTTCTACTTTTTTCGCTGTGCAGGGACCCATGAATACAACTCTTGCCTTAGGGTCTTTCGCACGAATCGCTCTGCCCATGGCGATCATGGGAGAAACAACTGTGGAAACGTGGTCCATCAGTTCAGGATGATATCTTCTCACGTATTCTACAAAGGCAGGACAGCAGGAAGTTGTTTTCCATTTCTTTTCTTCAATCGTATGTGCAAACTCTTCTGTTTCTGCCAATGCTACCATATCACCTGCAATGGCTGCTTCCACTACATCATAGAAGCCCAGTTCCTTGATACCTGCAAAAACCTGACCTACCTTTACATCACCAAACTGACTGGCAATGGCAGGAGCAACAACCGCATACACATGGTAATTTGTATTGTTGAAAGAGTTTCTCAGCAGATTCAGAACATTCATTACATAGGATTTATCAACAATCGCACCAAAAGGACACTGATATACACAGGAGCCACAGGAAATACACTTATCATGATCGATCATTGCTTTTTTGTTTTCATCCATTTTTACTGCATCCACAGGGCAGGCACGCATACAGGGACGCATAACTTCTGTGATTGCACCGAAAGGACAAACCTGTTTACATTTACCGCATTCGATACACAGATCCTGATTGATATGTGCTCTATGGTTTACGATAGAAATTGCACCCTTGGGACATACTTCCTGACACTTATGGCCCAGACAGCCACGACAGGAGTCACTTACCGCAAAACGGTCAACAGGACATTCGTCACATGCAGAATCCAGAACATTGATTACACGATTATCAACAGAGGGTTCCAGAATCAGACGCACACGGTCTTCTACAATATGTCTTTCTTTATAAACACAGCAGCGATAGGATGCCTTAGGACCGGGCATGATCGTTTCTGCAATATCTCTTTCCAGCAGAGGACCTTTTGTCAGTGTGCCGCTGAAAAAACGCTGTGCTACTTCTTTATTTACCAGATACTTGATGTACTGTACGTTACTTTCAAAATTTTTCATGTTCAAACCCCTTTATTAAGCCTTCTGTCACTATAATCAAATGTTATATACTCTGCCCAGCATCTTTTCCAGAAGTTCCACTGTACCGGTAACCCCCAGTAAGTTAGATTTCAGCATCACATCATAATGCTTGGCATTGCCCCACTGTTCATGGGTAAAATAAGCGCAGTGATTTGCGCGTTCTTTTTCAACTTTATGGATCTGCTTTTCCGCCTGTTCTCTGGAAATGCAGTCCCTTTCCATCACGCGTTTCAGTTTGGCATCCATATCGGCACCAATAAATACATGAAACCCGTTTTCAAAATCTTTCAGAATGTGGTTCGCCAGTCTGCCAACGATCACACAGGAGCCTTTGGAAGCCAGTTCACGAATGACCCTTTCCTCCGCATGATATAACTGTTCCACCTTCGGCAGATCCTGCTCGGATGTAGCCGCTGTATACCAGGAATACAGATTCAGCAGCACAGGACTTGCCACTTTCTGCTCCGCTTCCTGCACATAAGCCTCGGAGTAGCCGCTTTCCGCCGCCACCTTCTGGATCAGGTTCAGGTCATAATAGGCAATGCCCAGTTTTTCCGCCAGCTGTCTACCGATTTCTCTGCCGCCGCTGCCATATTCTCTGGAAATGGTCACAACAAAACCATTTTCTGCTGCAACAGGAATTTCCGCTGTTTCCGCCTGTTCTCCATGCAAAATTTTATTTCTCCATGCGCCAAGGGGACTGCGATTCAGTTTCCCCATGATCACGCCAACAAAAACTGCACCAAAGGCTGTACCGATGCCTACACTGCCCAGACTATGAATCCCCACCAGACAGGAAACCAGAGAGATCACAACCATCGTACAGTCAAAACCGATTTTTACTTTCGGAAATTCGATCTTTGTTACCTTAGAAATCGTTTCCATGGTACCTTCGATTGCCAGAGGCATGATGTTTGGAGGTACATAGAAGAAAATACCCACAGCAATACAGCAGGTACTGATGACCATCATCACCAGACGAATCAGCATATGTTCAGGGGTGGGCAGAAAGGATGCGCCCCAGTTGAAGAATGTCGTAAAATAACCGAATATCACACCCACAAAAATCTGCAGAATATTTTTCCATTCAAATTTTCTGCGCAGAATCAGAATCTGCACACAAACGAGGATACTATGGAACAATATCGTTGCCTTACCCATTTCCAGCCCCAGCACACAGGTCATTGTGTAAGGAATGGAGCTGACAGGTGTCACCCCCAGATT
>JAFZDV010000021.1 GCA_017560955.1 Anaerotignum sp. | reverse complement strand
GTACCGAAAATGTGCCCGGGGTCGATTTTCAGAATGATCTTATCTGTTTCTTCTGTCAGTTCTTCCCAGGAAGGTTTGATCATGATTTTTTCACCTACGGGGAAGGGTTTGAAGTATTTCTTCCAGTTGTTTGCCCAGTCTTCTTCCTGTACATTTTTCATTGTCAGTTCCAGAGAACCCAGTTCCAGTTCTTTTTCGGATTCTTTTACGGCTGCCAGGGCAGATCTGATCTGCGCCAGCTGTTCTCTGCCATACAGGTCATCTGTCACAAAGAATGTGATACCTGTTACCAGCTGTTCTTTTTCTTCTACCAGTTCATCGGCAACATAGTCCCAATCTCTGTGGGGATTTTCCAGAAATTCTGCAAAATCAGATTCATCGTGGATCATCAGACCTGTCAGGCCGCATTCATACAGAACGCCTTCCACAGGTTCCAGACCCATCTGACTTGTAGATACAAATACTTCGATCCATTCCATTTGGATATTCTCCTTTCAAGTTCAACTTGCCCGTCAAGTGTCTGAGTAAATCCACAACACAAATTTGTGCATTTGCTCAGCCCTTTGACAGGACTTTATAAACGGAAATAAAGCCGTCCTTATTCCTGAACGGCTTTATACATTTCACATACTTCGTGGTAGCTTTCGGGCGTACCTACATCGTAGCATTCACCCTCAAAAGTATAAGCATATACTTCTTTCTTCTTATACAGCCATGCGGGGAAGTTACCGGGTGCATCAGGCTTATTGCCTGCCGCCAGATATTCCGCAAACATGGGAACTGTTTCCTTTTTATACAGATATGCAGCAAATACAACTGTATTGGATTTGGGTTTCGCAGGTTTTTCTTCAATATCCAGCACTTTGCCCGCCCAGTCCAGAAGAGCAATACCAAACTGAGAAAGCTGGCTTTCATCTTCCCATACTTTTACGCAGACACAGTCACGGTCTTTTTCACGGAAGAAACGCACATAGTCTTTCAAGGAATATGTAAAGAAGTTATCGCCTGCAATGACCATCAGGTCATCATCGATTTTCATTTCATCGATCACAAAAGAAATGTCACCGATTGCACCGCGTTTATTGCTGTCATCTGTTGTACCATCGTTCAGCACTTTGATGGGCACACGGCTCTGGACTGTTTTTGCCCATTCTTCGAAATGGCTTGCAAATTTATCGTTGGAAACAACGTAAATTTCATCCAGGTCTTCTACTGTATCCATCTGTGCTACGATATGATCAATGATCGGCTTTCCGCCGATGGGGAGCAATGCCTTTGGCATATTCAGTGTCAGGGGGTAAAGTCTTGTTGCATAACCCGCCGCCAGAATAATGGCTTTCATTGTCTCTCCTCCTTCAAATATTACTTATTCACACTTACCAAACAAACCATCGCAGATATCCTGCAATACTTTAGGAAGAGGTGCTGTCATTTCCTTTCCGTACAGATAACCCAGAGGGCCTTCCTTTTCATTCCATTCCACACGCAGAGCATGCAGGAACTGATTGGAAAGGGCATATTCCTTACGGAACTTTTCATTGGAATGTTCCGCACCATATTTTCTGTCGCCAACCACGGGATGTCCGATGGACTGCATGTGGGCACGGATCTGGTGAGTCTTACCTGTGATAAGGTGGATCTCCAGCAGTGTGTACCCTTTCGCATGGGCAATGGGACGATATTTCGTCAGTGTTTTTGCCCCCATTCCTTCCCTTTTGGAAATGCGAACCTGATTTTTGTCTTCATCCTTCGTCAGATAGCCTGTGATCTCACCTGCATGGCGAATCTCACCTGCCACCAATGTCAGATAATATTTATCCAGTTTATGGGTACGGATGATCTCATTGACCGCCTGCACACCCTTCAGTGTTTTCCCTGCAATGACAAGGCCGCTGGTATTTCTGTCCAGTCGGTTGCAGAGGGCAGGTGTAAAACTGGATGCCGCATCGGGCGTATACTGACCTTTCTGATAAAGGTAGTAAAGGATCTGGTCGATCAGAGTGTCCTTATCACTGCTTTTTTCGGGATGTGTCAATAAACCAGCAGGTTTACTTACCACAAGGATATCATCATCCTCATACACGATACCGAAATGGCGTTTCGCCTGAGCCACCGTTTTTTCCTCCATAAAGGACTGGATGGTTTCCTCCGCCAGATAAAGCTGGAGGGTATCGCCTGCCTGAAGCATTTCGTTCCCCTCCGCTCTTCCGCCGTTTAATTTGATGCGTTTTTTACGCAGCATTTTATACAGGAAGCCTTTGGTAGCCTTGTTCATATATTTCAGCAGGAACTTGTCCAGCCTCTGATTTTCCTCATTTTTTGTGATTCTGATCTCTTTCAAGGCTATTTCCTCCAAAGAATCAGCTATGGATCCAAGCCAGGTATGCGCTCATGAAATCGTCGATATCGCCGTCCATAACTGCGTCAACCTTACCTGTTTCCTGACCTGTACGATGGTCTTTTACCATTGTATAAGGCATGAATACATAGGAACGGATCTGGCTGCCCCAACCGATTTCTTTGGTTTCACCACGGATCTCAGCCAGTTTCTGCATCTGTTCTTCCAGTTTCAGCGCCAGCAGTTTGGATTTCAGCATTTTGAACGCTTTGTCCTTATTGGCAAACTGGCTTCTTTCTTCCTGACAAGCTACAACTACGCCTGTAGGGAAGTGTGTGATACGGATCGCAGAAGATGTTTTGTTGACATGCTGACCGCCGGCACCGCTGGCTCTGTAAGTGTCAATACGGATATCTTCTGGTCTGATTTCGATTTCTGTGTCATCTTCGATTTCTGGCATAACGTCGCAGGAAGCGAAGGATGTCTGTCTTCTGCCGGCACTGTCGAAAGGAGATACACGCACCAGACGGTGGATACCTTTTTCGGATTTCATGTAGCCGTAAGCATTTTCGCCGTTCAGCTGGAATGTAACAGATTTCAGACCAGCTTCATCGCCGTCCAGCATATCCAGCAGTTCTACTTCGTAGCCTGCTTTCTGCGCCCATCTTGTGTACATACGATACAGCATGTTTGTCCAGTCGCAGGCTTCTGTACCGCCTGTGCCGGCATGCAGTGTGATGATGGCATTATTTCTGTCATATTCGCCGTCCAGCAGTGTTGCGATACGCAGCTGTTCGAACTGTTCCAGGAATGTGTCATTCATCTCTTTTACTTCTTCGTATACGCTTTCATCCTGTTCTTCGATACCCATTTCGATCAGTGTCAGGATGTCTTCGTATGTTGTTTCAAGGCTTTCAAATTTACCAACCTTGTTTTTCAGCGCTTTCAGCTGCTGCAGTGTTTTCTGGCTCTTTTCCAGATCGTTCCAGAATTCAGGGTCAGCGGAAAGTTCTTCTAATTCAGCGATCTTGTCTCTTGCGCCTGCAACATCCAGAGAGCCGCCCATTTCTTCTAATTTTTCGTCGTAACCGGAAAGGCCCAGACGGATCTGTTCTAATTCGAACATGTAAAAATCATCTCCTTCATATATGGAATTATGAAATCTATTTCGTTAACATCGTTTCTTCTGTATAACTTTTTATTTATCTTCAGCGGAAAAAGCCTCCGCGGAAAATCTGATGAAATTCCCGCCGAAGGATGCCTCAAAATCTTTCACAGGCACCCACCATTCGGGTTTATTTTTCTCTGCAAAAGCAGAGGGATGATGTACCAGAAAGG
>JAFZDV010000020.1 GCA_017560955.1 Anaerotignum sp. | reverse complement strand
GCATGCTATGGCAAACGAAGTAGAACAGAAACTGTACAAAGAAGGTATCAAACTGCACCACTCCGAAGGTTACAGCAGCGGCACATGGATCCTGCTGGATTTCGGCAACCTGCTGGTACACCTGTTCAACAGAGAACAGAGAGAATTCTATGGTCTGGACCATGTTTGGGGCGACGCACCCACTCTGTGATAAGCATTTTTTATATCAAAAATAACAAAAATTATTTGTTTAAATCTTACAATAAAAAGCCTTCGAAAGAGGGCTTTTTTGATGCAGAATGAAAATCTTCTGATTTGAGAATATAAATTTATCCGATGAGAAAAGGTCTGCCTGTGGAATTTGACAAGATTTTTTACAATCGAAAAAAATACTTGAATATGGTCGTATTTTGCAGTAAATTTAATGTGTTAGGACAATCATTTTTATGAGGGTTTTATTCACAAAAAACGTGTTTTTTAATAAGAAAGGACGGAAACAATAATGGAAAAAATTTATCAGGGCAAGACAAAAGATGTTTACAAACTGGAAAACGGCAATGTACTGCTGAAATTCAAAGATGACTGCACAGGTAAAGACGGCGTATTCGATCCCGGTGAAAACACAGTTGGTCTGACAATCGACGGTATTGGCAGAGCTAACCTGGAAACATCCATCAAATTCTTCGAAATCCTGAAAGAAGCTGGTATCAAAACACATTATGTTTCCGCTGACCTGGACAACGCTACAATGGAAGTACTGCCCGCTACAGTATTCGGTCACGGTCTGGAAGTTATCTGCAGACTGAAAGCAACAGGTTCCTTCATCCGTCGTTACGGCGAATACATGGCTGACGGTACAGCAATCGAAGGCGGTTATGTTGAAACAACATTCAAAAACGACGCTCTGGGCGATCCTCTGGTAACAAAAGACGCTCTGGCTGTTCTGGGTGTTATGTCCGAAGAAATGTATGACAGCATGAAAGCACAGACACTGGCTATCACAAAAATCGTAGCTGCTGAACTGGCTAAACTGGGTCTGGATCTGTATGACATCAAATACGAATTCGGCTTCAACAACGACGAAGTTATCCTGATCGATGAAATCGCTTCCGGTAACATGCGTGTTTACAAAGACGGCGTATATGTAGATCCCGTTACACTGACAAAAATCATCAACGGCTGATTTTAACAAAAATAAAAGAGGAGTGTGAAAACACTCCTTTTTCTTTTGCAAAAAAAGAACCCTTCCAAATGGAAGGGCATTTTTTATTTTTTGTATCTGTTGTCGATCTTGCTGATGAAATAAACACAAACCAGCAGTGCCAGCAAAAATACATAAAGTGTCATTTTGCTGTAAGGATATACCACATTCAGGATAGCCTTTGCCAGAAAAACAACACCGACTGCCATATGGGCGGTGCCGATCTGTTTCAGGTATGCAGGCAGGTCACTTTCATCGATATGTTCCAGATGACGATTTGTGTAAAAAGTCGTCTGGCCAAAGAGAGCAAAAACGCCTCTGGCGAAGAAATAAATGCTCGCTAAAAAAGAGATACTCATAAACTGACTCACGGCGTTCTTTCCTCCTTTCAGAATGGCTGATTTTGTTGCAACCAAGCCATTTTCATGGTAAAATTAAATGTTGTATGGCATGAATTAATAAGAACGTTTGTTAGCTCTCTTGTTCAGGCTTGTCTGGCGGTCATTTGCCTGTTTCATCCATTCTTTCATTTTGTCTTCGAAATCGGAAGATGCATTTACGGAAGAATGGGGACGGAAATATTCCTGAGCAGGATTGTGAGAACCCTGTTCGTTATTATCTTTGTTGAAATTCTGTCTGCGAGGCTGTTTGTTGAAGGGTTTGTCACCTTTGGGACGGCGTTCTTCCTTAGGCATAGCCTCTTTGATGGAAAGGGCAATTTTGTTGCTTTCTTCGTCGATGGAAAGGACTTTTACCTTTACAACATCGTCAACCTTTACATGGTCGTTGATATCCTGAACGAAGCTGTTAGCTACCTGAGAGATATGCACCAGACCCTGCACTTTGCCAAGGGAAACGATGGCGCCAAAAGGTTTTACACGAACAACCTTACCTTCTACGATGCTGCCTACTTCTAATTTTTCAGACATTACTGTATACACTCCTGTTCAATATGATTAATATGATGATTGCAGATGCGGAAAACCGCATACGCCACACATTATATCATACTGGAGATAGGAATACAAATAAATTTCAGATACATTTGGAGGGAACCATGAAGAAAAAAGATATCATCACGCTGGAAATTCAGGATGTAAATTTCCCCAATAAAGCCTATGGCGACTTTGAAGGGGAACGCGTAACAGTCAGAGATACTGTGCCCGGTCAGAAGGTACAGGCCCAGGTGTTCAAAAAGAAACCCAATCTGGTAGAAGCGAAACTGCTGGAAGTTGTGGAAAATTCTCCTCTGGAAAGAACAGAGGGTATGTGTTCCCACTATAAATTCTGCGGCGGCTGTACATATCAGACAATGAAACACGAAGAAGAACTGAAACTGAAAGAAAGACAGGTAAAACGCCTGCTGGAAAATGCAAATATC
>JAFZDV010000234.1 GCA_017560955.1 Anaerotignum sp. | reverse complement strand
GAAGGTTCTGGCCATCGCAACAGAAGGCAGCACAGCCATCGAAGATGTGGCGGATGATGTGATCTACCTGCCTAAATGCAATCAGCTGTTCACAAGCTCCTACAGCGTACTGCCCATGCAGCTGTTCGCATACTATGCGGCAGTGGAAAGAGGCTGTGACGTAGATAAACCCAGAAATCTGGCAAAATCCGTAACAGTTGAGTAATTGAAAAAAGCAAAAAGACCTGAGTTTTCAGGTCTTTTTTTGTGCAGTCGAACGAAGTTAGTTTTGGTTTACTGATTTCGTTGACACTCAAGAGTTAGCCATGGTATACTTTTTGAGAATTATTTTCAAAAATGACAGAAATTGTTTAGAATAGAGGGATTTATCATGACACTGAACCAGCTTCCCATCGGGAAAGAAGCGGTCATCACAAAAGTAGGCGGCGAAGGTGCGCTGCGCTGTCGTCTGCTGGATATGGGGCTCATCCCCAAAACAAAGGTGACAATTACGAAGGTTGCTCCTATGGGTGACCCCATTGAACTGCGTCTGAGAGGATATACACTGACAATCCGTATGGATGACGCAAAAAATATTGAAATCAAGGAGGACAACGCATGATTTTTGCACTGGCAGGCAATCAGAACTGCGGCAAAACTACCCTGTTCAATCAGCTGACAGGCTCTAATCAGCATGTTGGTAACTTCCCAGGCGTAACAGTAGACCAGAAAATGGGCGAAGTGCGTGGGGAAAAGAACTGCTCTGTGGTAGACTTGCCCGGTATTTATTCCATCCGCCCTTATACAGCGGAGGAAATCGTAACAAGAGATTTTATTCTGAATGAAAAACCCGACGGTATCATCAATATCGTCGATGCAACAAATATTGAAAGAAACCTGTACCTGACACTGCAACTGATCGAAATGCGCATCCCTATGGTACTGGCACTGAACATGATGGATGAAGTGCGCAATAACGGCGGCACCATTGATATCAACAGAATGTCCGAAGAATTGGGTATTCCTGTGGTTCCCATCAGTGCGGTAAAAAATGAAGGTATCGATGAACTGATGCAGGTAGCTGTGAAAGCGGCAAAGAACAAAGAATATCCTAAGGTGTATGACTTCTGTCCTGCAGGTCCCGTCCACAGATGCATCCATTCCGTATGCCATCAGATCGAAGACCATGCAGAAAAAGCAGGCATCCCTATACGTTTTGCGGCTGCAAAACTGATCGAAGGCGATTCTGACATTGCGGAAAAACTGGCACTGGATCAGAATGAACTGGAGCTGATCGAGCACAGCATCATCCAGATGGAAGAAGAACATGATATGGACAGAAACGCAGCTCTGGCAGATATGCGTTATGATTTTATCGAAAAAGTATGTGCGGCTACAGTTATCAAACCGCAGGAAAGTAAAGAACACATGAGAAGTGTACGTATTGACAGTGTTCTGACACATAAATATTTGTCCCTGCCTATTTTCGTAGGCGTGATGTTCCTGATCTTCTATCTGACATTCAATGTGATTGGTGCATACCTGAGTGACCTGCTGGCGGCAGGCATCGATGGCATCACGGCTATGGTGGATACCGCTCTGGCAAACTACGGCATCAACCCTGTGGTACATAGTCTGGTCATTGACGGTGTGTTTGCGGGTGTGGGCAGTGTACTCAGTTTCCTGCCTATCATCGTGGTTCTGTTCTTCTTCCTGTCTATTCTGGAAGATACAGGCTATATGGCTCGAATTGCTTTTGTGATGGACAAACTGCTGAGAAAAATTGGTCTGTCCGGCAGAAGTATCGTACCTTTGCTGATCGGTTTTGGCTGTACCGTCCCTGCGGTTATGGCAACAAGAACGCTGTCTTCTGAAAGGGACAGACGCATGACGATCCTGCTGACACCTTTCATGAGCTGCTCTGCGAAAATCCCTATTTATGGTGTATTTTCTGCAGCATTCTTCCCTGAACATGCGGCACTGGTGATGATCGGTCTGTATGTGGCAGGTATCGTGGCAGGTATCATCATTGCTCTGATTTTCGATAAAACTGTTTTCAGAGGGAAACCCGTTCCTTTTGTAATGGAACTGCCTAACTATCGTTTCCCTTCCATGAAATCTGTTGTGCTTCTGATGTGGGATAAGGCAAAAGACTTCCTGCAGAGAGCATTTACAGTCATCTTTGTAGCGACCATCATCATCTGGTTCCTGCAGAGCTTCGATACTCGCCTGAATGTGGTAGCAGACAGCGCAGACAGTTTACTGGCAATGCTGGGTCACTGGCTGGCACCGATCTTTGCACCTCTGGGCTTCAATGACTGGAGAATCCCTACAGCCCTCATCACAGGTTTCTCTGCGAAAGAGGCTGTTGTAAGTACACTGGGCGTTCTGATGGGTACATCCATGGAAGGTCTGGAAGTGGCACTGGGTACATTGTTTACACCCATTTCTGCCATCAGCTTCCTGATTTTCACTCTGCTGTATACCCCTTGTATGGCGGCAGTAGCGGCAGTGAAAAGAGAACTGGAAAGCGGTTTTCTGGCAGCCCTTGTGGCACTGATGCAGTGTGTGGTTGCATGGATCATTGCTTTTGGTGTATATCAGGTTCTGAATCTGTTCTTCTGATGAGGTGAGAGAATGGGCATCCTTGATATTGTAATCGTTACGGTTATCGCTGTCTGTTTTCTGGCGGCGGTGCGCCATCTGAAAAAGAATGGCAGCGGTTGCGGCGGCTGCAGCGGCGACTGCATGAACTGCAGCAAAAAGAAATAAGAAATATGGAGTATCCTGAAAAGGGTACTCCTTTTTTATTGAGAAAAAATCTTAGTAAAATAGTGGAAATTATCTTGACAAAATAAAGTTAGTCGTGGTAAACTTCATGTAGTTAATTAAGACTAACTATCGCAAAGGAGCGTGTTTTATATGAGTTTATTAGCAGCAAGAGATGGTGTGGAATACACAATCAATAATATCGTAACAGAAGATGAAGAAATGGATGCATTCCTGTTTTCTCTGGGTTGTTACAGCGGTGAACCTATCACAGTGGTAAGAAGAGTGAAAGGCGGCTGCGTGGTATCTATCAAAGACGGCAGATATACAATCGACAATCTGCTGGCAGAAGCAATTGAAGTAAATGTAATGTAAGTGGTGGTTCTTCCACCACATAATTTTTGCACATTGGTTAGTTATAACTAACAGTAGGAGGAAACAAAATGAGAATCGCATTAACAGGTAACCCCAACAGTGGTAAAACTACAATGTTCAACGCCCTGACAGGCAGAAATGAACGCGTGGGCAACTGGGCTGGTGTTACAGTAGATAAAAAAGAATCCCTGATCAAAAAGAACTTTTATG
>JAFZDV010000233.1 GCA_017560955.1 Anaerotignum sp. | reverse complement strand
TTCATCAGTTCCACCAGAGAATCCATGGCTTCACTCATTTTGCTGTAGTCCAGATTGCACACATTGAAGTAGAAGTCTTCAAAATCTTCCAGAGATGTTTTTGCAGCCTGCGCCATTGCGTTTGTAGGGTAACGCAGAACCACCCATTTTGTATGGGGCACACGGATCTGATGGTGTACGGGGTCATCATAGAAAATGTTCTGGATATCCAGTTTTTCTGTGGGGATATCGTACTGTTCTGTCAGGTTGTCTTCGCCGCGTACGCCGATGAAGGCATCCATCTGTTTCATCAGCTGACAGTCCACTTCTGCCATCATTTTCTGCTGTTCTTCTGTTGCACCCAAAAGCATTTCTCTTTCCAGAGAGTTTGTCATCAGTTTTACAAAGGGAGTGGCACCCACTTTATATACTTCCTTGATGATCTGTTTTACCAGAGGCAGAGGGTGTACGCCGTTGCAGCTGATCCATACCTTTTCGCCAGCCTGCAGGCGGCAGGAATAGTTTACCAGATTATATGCTAAAGTTTTGATTCTTTCGTCCATGATTGTATTCTCCTTTCGTTTCTATGGATAGTATTTTACACTCTTTTGGAAAAATACGCAAAGAAATTGACAAATATATTGCAGGAAAGATAAAATGATAAAAAATGACATGAAAGGGGGATTTTCAAATGCGTGTTGCCATTCCGACGAAAAATGGCAGGATCGACCAGCAGTACAGCCGTGCAACGGAATTTACAGTGTATGAAGTGGAGATCGAACTGGTACAGAAAAAAGAGATCATCCCTCTGGGTAAGACAAGCGTGGCGGATTTTCTGACAGAGCAGGACATTAATGCAGTGATCTGCGGCACCATCCGTTCCACAGCAAGAAACATACTCCGCATGAAGCGCATCGAACTGACCTATGGTGTCATGGGGGAAGCTGATGATGTGATGATCCGCTATCTCAGCGGAGAACGACTGGGGGATATCGACGAAAACGCCTACTGGAGAGCAGGCAGAGAAGGGTTGGAATAAATTATGGCTTTACTGGAAAGATTTTATCCTGATATTTATGTGAAATCTGTGTTTGAAATGCCTTTGGATGATATGAAAAAACTGGGCATCCGTGGTCTGGTTTTTGATATCGACAATACAGTGGCGCCCTTTGATGTGGCAGAACCCGATCAGGAGATTGTGGAACTGTTTGCATATCTGAGAAAACAGGGTTTCAAACTTTGCATCCTGTCCAATAATACAAAGGACAGAGTGCATCTGTTCAATAAAAAACTGGGGGCTCTGGCGGTACATAAGGCTGGTAAACCCGGCATCAAAAAACTGAACAGAGCTTTGGAGATCATGGGTGTGGCTCCTGACAGTGCCGCAATGATCGGCGATCAGGTGTTTACAGATATGTGGTGCGGCCACAGGGCAGGCCTTCTGTGCATCATGACAGCGCCCATCTGTGATAGAGATCAGATCCAGACAAAGGTAAAACGCGGTCTGGAAAGACAGGTCATGAAGACATATTTCAAGAAATATGGCAAATAAGCGGTGTTTTTTCAAGTTTTTATTGAAAAATACGGCTCAATCTATTAGAATATAAAAGAATATGCATATCTTCATGGAATTGGATATGCAGTGTAATTCGGAATAATTAAAATGATTTATATTAAGAGGAGGAAATAATATGATTTCTGCAAGTGATTTTAGAAAAGGCATTACTTTTGAAATGAACGGCGAACCCCATGTAATTCTGGACTTCCAGCATGTAAAACCCGGTAAAGGTGCTGCTTTCGTAAGAACAAAATACAAAAACATCATCACAGGTGCAACAAGAGAAGAATCTTTCAACCCTAACGACAGATACCCTAAAGCACACATCGAAACAAAGAAAATGCAGTATCTGTACAGCGATGGTGAACTGTACTACTTCATGGACAACGACACATTCGATCAGATCCCTCTGCACCTGGATCAGGTAGAAGAAGCTCTGAAATTCACAAGAGAAAACGACGAAGTAACAGTAAAATTCTACAAAGGCTCCGCTTTCATGGTAGAAGCTGCTCAGTTCGTTGACCTGGTGATCACAGATACAGAACCCGGCTTCGCTGGTAACACAGCTCAGGGTGCTACAAAACCCGCTACAGTTGAAACAGGCTTCACACTGCAGGTTCCTCTGTTCATCAACGAAGGTGAAAAAATCCAGATCGACACAAGAACAGGCGAATACATGGGTAGATCCAAAGAATAATCCTATCCACTATGATTTTGGCAGGGAGGCTTTGAAGAATGGAATATTTTGAAAAGAAGATCACTTATTTAAGAGGCCTTTGCGATGGAAGCGACTTCGATGAAAATAGCAAAGAAGGCAAAATCTTCCATGGCATTCTGGATGTTCTGGATGACATGGCTTTCATGCTGGAAACATTCATGGATGATGAAGAAATGGTTATGGATGATGAGGAAATGGACGAAACAGATGAACCCATCTTTTTCTACTCCTTCATCTGCCCCAACTGCGGCGAGGAAATCGATGTAGATGAGGAAACCATGGAAACAGAAAAGGAAATCGAATGTCCCGGCTGCGGCAACGCGATCCCTATGGGAACAGCGGATATCGATGAACTGAAAATTTAAAAATGAAATCCCGTATCTGAAAAGATGCGGGATTTTTTATATGGAAAAATCTGAAAGGAAAAAGGAATTGCAGGAAAAAAAGCGAATGAATATAATAAGGAAAAATATCGATATATAAGGAGGAATGGACTATGGCATTCTTTGATAAACTTGGCGAAATGACAAAAATCGTATCCGAAAAGGCAAATGACAGCCTTGCAACAAATAATCTGATCGCAGAGATCAACCTGACAAAAGGCAACATTCAGGCGCTGCAGAGAGAACTGGGCGAACACTACTGGGCAAAATTTGCAGTAGGCGAAAAACTGGATGATGAAGCAATGTTCATCTGCGATAAGATCGTTCTGGCACAGGATAAGATCAAAGTTCTGGAAAACCAGATCGAACAGATCAAAGCTGAGGGTGAAGCAAGAAAAGCAGAACGTGCAGCGGCAAAAGCAGAACAGAAAGCTGCTGAAGAAGCAGAAAAGGCAGCAGAAAAAGTAGAAGAAGCGGAAAAAGCGGCTGAAAAAGCAGGAATCGAAAGACCTGTATGCGCAGGCTGCGGCGCAGATCTGACAGAAGGTGTGAAATTCTGCGGTCAGTGCGGTACACCTGTGGAAGCGGCAGAACCTGTAGAAGGCGTTGTAGAATAAGAATGAGATATGAGAGCCTCAAGCCGAATGGGTTTGGGGTTTCTCTTTTCGATATTGTTGAGGAGGATGAACAGCATGGCTGAAATAAAACAGAATATTCTGGGGACGGATCCCATCGGCCGTTTGCTGCTGAAATTCTCTGTTCCAACGGCCCTGACGCTGATGGTCAACACCATGTATAACATCGTTGACCAGATTTTCATTGGTCATGCGGCAGGTATCAATGGTGTTGCGGCGACCAATGTCACATTCCCCATCGGTATCATTGCGGCTGCACTGGCCCTGATGATCGGCGATGGCTGTGCGGCCAATGTCAGCCTTGCCCTTGGCAGAAAAGAGCAGGACAGGGCAGATAAGATTTTTGCCAATGGGGTAGTGCTGCTGTTTCTGGCAGGTTTTCTGCTGGCAGGCTTCGGCCTTCTGTTTACGGAGCAGCTGGTCGTATTTTTCGGGGCATCCCCTTCTGTGGTGGAAGAATCGGTAAAATATATGTCCATCACCCTTCTGGGGCAGCCTTTTGCCATGTTTAATATGGCCTTTACGGCGATCATCCGTGCCGATGGTAACCCCAAATATATGATGCGGAGCATGATGATCGGTGCGGCGCTGAATGTCATTTTAGACCCGATTTTTATTTTCATTCTGGGTTGGGGCATTCAGGGGGCGGCTCTGGCGACCATCATCGGCCAGATCGTCAGCGGTATCATCGCGCTGGCTTATCTGCCCAGATATCAGCATTTCCACATGAAGAAAGAAAATCTTCCTCTGCAGGGAAAAGTGGTGGGAGATATCTTCAGACTGGGTTTCCCCAGCCTTTGCACCCAGACAGCATCGGCGGCAACCCAAATCATTATGAATAACCTGATGCGCAAATACGGCGCAATGACTGTTTACGGCAGTGAAATCGCCATTTCCTGTTATGGCCTGATGATGAAACTCTATCAGATTTCCCATGCTATGTTTGTTGGGCTGGCTTCGGGGGCATCTCCCATCCATGGGTTCAACTTCGGCGCTAAACAGTATGACCGTGTGCGGCAGACCATCAAAACGGCGGCAAAGGCATCTGTTGTCATTTCTGTGGTATGGTTTTTCATTTTCCAGTTTGGCGGCGGCTTCCTTGCGTCCCTCTTTGTGGAAGATGAACCGTTGTATCAGGAATTCGCAGTCCATTGTTTTAAATTGTATCTGGCAGGGTTCTTTGTGTTTGGCCTGCCAAATGTGACTTCTTCCTTCTTTCAGGCCATCGGGCATCCGAAAAAGGCGTTGGTGGTTTCTCTGTCCAGGCAGGTATT
>JAFZDV010000019.1 GCA_017560955.1 Anaerotignum sp. | reverse complement strand
TTATGTATTCAACCCCGGTGTTGAAGTGCCTGACCTGATCCCCGGCAAACTGAATGTAAGCGGTGCTATCGGTGCTGGTCACATGAGCATTATCAAAGATATCGGTATGAGAGAACCTTATGCTGGTAAAATTGAACTGGTTACAGGCGAAATCGCAGAAGACCTGACATACTACTTCGCACAGTCCGAACAGACACCTTCTGCTATCGGTCTGGGTGTTCTGGTAGAAACAGATACATCCATCCGTAGAGCTGGTGGTTTTATCATTCAGCTGCTGCCCGATGCAACAGATGAAATGATCGACAGACTGGAAAAGAAACTGGCGACAATTCCTTATGTATCCGACTTGCTGGATATGGGTGCAACACCTGAAGATATCCTGCAGATGATCCTGGGCGATTTCGATCTGAAAATCATGGACAAGATCCCTACAACTTTCTACTGCAACTGCACAAGAGAAAGAGTAGAAAAAGCCCTGATCAGCATTGGTAAGGACGAACTGGAAAAAATCATCAGAGAAGATAAGAAAGCAAACCTGCACTGCCACTTCTGCAGCAAGGAATATGATTTCAACGAAGAACAGCTGGTGGCACTGCTGGAAGAAGCAAAGTAAGAAACAGAAAGAGGCGATCCTGTGAAAAGGGATTTTGCGGTGGCTGTAAAAGCTGTCATTATTAAAGAGAATAGAGCACTGGTGCTTTGTCGTTCCAAAGATGAAATGGAAGGCAGCTACATGAATAGTCATCAGAAGTGGGATCTGCCCGGCGGCGGCCTGCATTTCTTTGAAAAGTCTGATGAAGGGCTGCTCAGAGAAATTATGGAAGAAACACAGCTGAAGGTGGAGATCGGTCCCCCTTTGTCTTTGTTTGATGCCATCAAGCACCATATCCATCTTTGTATTTTTACATATGCCTGTCGTTGGACAGAAGGGGAAGTATTCCTGAGCCCTGAACATGAATCTTATATGTGGCTTACAGAGAAAGAGATGGAAGAAAGCGAACTTCCTCATTGGATGAAACGAGATATCCGCGCAGCTTTTAAGGTGCTGGAAAATGAATAAGTGAATGGAACCATGTCTGAAAAGACATGGTTTTTTTATTGCAGAAAACGGAAGAGCAGAAACAAAAGGGTATATATGCAATAAAAAAGACTTTTTATTGAATTTGTATAGCGTTTCCATGATTTGAAAAAAATAGAAGCATAAATTTATATTTTTTTATGGATAAGTGAATGATTTTTCATTGAGGGAAGAATACTTCACTTAAAATAAATTTTTTTCTTTAGGCAACATGAAGAAAAAATGTGCTGGTTTTTGGTTATTTTGTACAGTTATTATATAAAAATACAAAATACAGAGTACACAAACATTTCGTATGCGAATGAATTGCGTGCGAAAGAAGACGTTAAAACCTTGAAAATATAGCGAAAACTGCTATTTTGAAGAATCTGCCATGACTGATTTTTAACAAAGGAGAAAAATGTAAGCAATTAGCACAGAAAAACAGGGGGAGAAGGAGGATTATTGACAATACTGCATAAATCTCGTATTATTTATAGTGAGGTATGTTTTAGAATTTGTACATGCCTTGGGAAAACTGGCATTTTTTAGAAAAAGTTGTTTGTGGTTCAACTTTTTCGGAAAAAATGAGCGAGCAAACAGGCGCAAATGATTATTTTTTGATAAAAAATAAAACTGTCAGAACTTTAACAAAAGGTTCTGATGATGAAATATTTGACACCTGTGCAATTTGTTCAACAAAAAATGCAGTAAGAGAGGTGAATAGAATGGCTTATGAGATCCTGAAAAGCATCGTCGAGGCAGAAGCTCGCGCTGTGGAAATCAAAAAGCAGGCTGTGGTACAGGCTGAACAGATGAAGGCCGAAGCCATGAAACAGCAGGAAACTCTGTTTGAAGAGACAAAACTGCAGGGGAAAATGGAACTGCAGGAAGCTGTTGAAACAGCCGTAGAGGAAAGTCGTGAGGCGATCCTGAAAATCACAAAGGAAACGGAGTATACCTGTTCTAAAATCAGAGAACAGGCGGCTCTGAAGAAAGAAGAAGCCGTAAAAGCGGTGATCGGAAAGGTCGTGGGAGAGTATGGCAGCTGTTGAGATGCGTAAACTTACTGTCATTGGTCTGAATAGTGGCAGAGCTCCCTTCATCTATGAACTGATGCACCTTGGGGTTGTAGAAATCAATTCTCAGGATGGTATTATCAGTGATGAAGAAACAGATTGGCTGCCTGATATTTTCAGATCCAGTAACAGTGCCGATGTTTCGCGTCTGGAAGGGGATATCATCCGTGTCAGCACGGCCCTGGAGGCCATTTCCAAATATGATCCGTCCAAAAAACCTCTGCTGATCACCAGAAAGGAATTTGGCAGAGAAGAGTTTATCGCCTATATGAATAAGGTGAGAACGGATACGGAACGCAATATGGATAAAGCCATTGCCGCCTATAAAGTCATCAATGACGGCAAGGCAGAGATCAATCATCTGCGTTCTCTGATCACGGGGCTTCAGCCGTGGGTAAAACTGGATATTCCTCTGGAAATGAACGAAACCGAATATGTCAGTGTGATCCATGGGCTGACAGGTGCAAAAGTTCAGTCCGGGCAGCTGATGGCGGCTGTTACGGAAAGTGTTCCATCTGCGATCGTGCAGGAAATCGGTGCAGACAAACAGCAGAAATATTTTTCCTTCATTGTGCTGAAGGAAGAAAAGGATGGGCTGTATGAAGCACTGAGACCTTTTGGTTTTTCTGGGATTAATATGGCAGACCAGCAGGGAACACCCACAGAAGCGATCCATCGTTATGAAAAAAGAATTGAAGAGATCGAAAAAACGATCACAGAAAACGAAAAAGTGCTGGCGGAACTTTCCCCTGCACGAAAAGATATTGAATACCTTTATGACCTGCTGGTGACACAGCGTGACCGTGCAAGGATCGTAGGGGAAATGTTGAGCACGGATACCGTGTTCTACTTCGACGGCTGGATGCCTGCAAAAGCTCAGGATGAAGTTGAAGAACTGCTGAAGAGATATGAATTCTATTATGATATTCAGGTTCCCGATGCAGATGAAGAAGTGCCGATCCTGTTGCATAACAGCGGTGTGGCGACTCCTTTTGAGGCAGTAACAAATATGTACAGCCTGCCATCCAGAAAGGATATTGACCCTACAACCATCCTGGCACCCTTCTATTTCGTATTCTTTGGTATGATGCTGTCTGATGCGGCTTATGGTATCATCCTTTCCGCACTGTGCTTCTTCGTACTGAAGAAATATAAACCCGAAGGCACCATCTATAAGATGTTCAAGATGTTCTTCTACTGTGGTATTTCCACATTTATCTGGGGTGCACTGTTCGGCGGCTGGTTCGGTGATTTCTTTACCGTAGCAGGCAGAACATTGTTCAACAAGGAAATCTCCATCGATCCCATCTGGTTCAATCCTATGGATGACCCTATGAAACTGTTGATTTTCTCCCTGATCCTGGGTGCAATTCATCTGTTCGTAGGTATGGGGGTACAGGCTTATATGTACTTCCGTGACGGTAAAGCAGTCGATGCGATCTGCGATATCATTCTCTGGTATGTACTGCTGATCGGTCTGGTACTGTTCGGTGTGGGCGGTATGGTTGCTCCCGTACTGACAACTGTGGGTAAAGTGATGTCCATCGTTGGTGCAGGCGGTATCCTGCTGACAGGCGGCAGAAAGAAAAAAGGTATTGTTGGTAAGGTAACAGGCGGTCTGGGTGCACTGTATGGCATTACAAGCTATCTGTCTGATATCCTTTCCTACTCCAGACTGCTGGCTCTGGGGCTGGCAACAGGTGTAGTTGCACAGGTTATCAACACTCTGGGTTCCCTGGCAGGCGGCGGTGTACTTGGCGCGATCCTGCTGACAGCGGCTCTGGTATTTGGTACGATCTTCAACCTGGCAATCAACGCGCTGGGTGCTTTCGTACATTCCTGCAGACTGATGTATGTAGAATTCTTTGGTAAGTTTTATACAGGCGGCGGCAGAGAGTTCCGTCCCTTTGCAAGAAAAACAAAATATGTCAAGATCATGAAAGATCAAGATAAATAAGGAGGAGAATAAATTATGGTAGAAAGTTTATTCAGTGGTGAATTTTTAGCATTATTGGGCGCAGCAACAGCAGCTCTGGCTGGTATTGGTTCTGCGATTGGTGTAGGTGTTGCAGGTGAAGCTGCAGCGGGCGTTGTTTCTGAAGACCCTAACAAATTCGGTCAGGTTCTGCTGCTGCAGGCTCTGCCCGGTACACAGGGTATCTACGGTCTGCTGATCGCGTTCATCATCATGGTTAAAGTTGGTCTGCTGGGCGGCGACGGCATGCTGGAACTGTCTGTAGCACAGGGTGCTTCCATTTTCGCAGCAGCAGTTCCCATTGGTCTGGTTGGTATTTTCTCCGGTATTGCACAGGGTAAAGCAGCAGCTTCCGGTATCATGCTGGTAGGTAAAAAACCCAGCGAACTGGCAAAAGGTATGCTGTTTGCGGCGATGGTAGAAACATATGCCGTACTGGCACTGCTGGTTTCCTTCCTGATGCTGAACAGCATCCAGCTGTAATTAGAAACTAAGGAAAAGGAGGAGAAACTCCTATGAATGACGGTAAGATCATTATCGATAAAATCATTTCCGATGCAGAGAAGGTAGCATCTGTTACTATTTCTCAGGCGCAGAAGGAAGTGGATGCCCTGCTGAAGGCGGCGAATGATAAAGCCCAGCGTCAGCTGGATCAGCTGGACAGAGAGGCCCAGTCTGAAGCGGCTGCTATGAAGGCGAAAGAAATCTCCGCTGCAGATATGCAGGCGAAAAAGAAGATCCTGGAAACAAAACAGGAAATCCTTGCTGAAATCATTGCGGAAGCGGAAAACAGACTGGTTTCCATGGAAGATGCCGCATATGCGAAAGTCATCGGCGGTATGCTGGAAAAACTGGACAAATCTCTGGGTACAGAGGTCATCGTTTCCAAAAAAGATGCAGCAAGACTGGCTGATGTTGTGAAGGAAAAAGGTTTCGTCCTTTCTGAAAAAACTGCTGATATCAAAGGTGGTTTCATCGTGAAAAACGGCGATATCGAATATAATTATTCTTTTGAATCTATCATTACTGTAGAAAAAGAAGCGATCCGTCAGGCAGCAGCAGAAATCTTATTCTAAGGAGGGGGTAGAGCATGGCTAAAAACAAGATTTACCCTTTCGCCGTAGCCAGTATCCGTTCCATGGAAAATAAACTGCTGACAAAGCAGAAACTGATGCAGATGGCAGATGCCAAGGATGCTGCAGAAGCCCTTCGCATCCTCTGTGAAACAGACTACGGTAAAACTGAGATCGATGACATTCATGACTTTGAAAAAATGATCCAGAATCATCTGGAAGAAGAATATCAGGCTGTTGGTAAGCTGATCCCTTCCGAAACATTTATGGATATTTTCAAATTCAAGAATGACTATCATAATATCAAAGTTCTGATCAAGGAAGAAATTTCCAAAGTCAATGGTAAGAAATATCTGACCAAAGGCGGTACCATTCCTCTGGATGTGCTTCAGAAAAACTTCCGAGACAGAAACTATATGGAACTTCCTAACATCAAACCTGAAGCAGTACAGGAAGCCACAGACATGTATGCGAAAACAAAAAATGCCCGCTACATCGATACGATTCTGGACAGAGCATGTTTCCAGGTCATGTCTGATTCCGCTCATAAACTGGGCAATGACTACGTTTCCCGTTATGTAAGCAAACTGGCGGATGTGACAAATCTGAAAACACTGCTGCGCTGCTGGAGACTGGAACGCAGTGAAGATGAACTGGAAGAAAGCATCGTGCCCGGCGGCGAACTGCCTGCAGAACTGCTGGTAAGAGCTTTCAAAAACGATGTGATTCAGGTGATGAAGGAAACATCCTATGGTACATTGTGCGACACATATATGCCTCAGGGCTTCACTGTTTTTGAAAAAGCCTGTGATGACTACCTGATGGGCTATGTGAAAGATGCAAAATATAAGACACTGACCCCTGAACCCGTTGCTGCTTACATTCTGGCAAAGGAAACAGAGGCGAAATGTGTTCGAATCATTATGACCTGTAAACTGCAGGATATCGATGCGGAAACCATTAAGGAAAGGGTGAGAGAAGCGTATGTCTAAAGTTGGTATCATTGGCGACAAAGACACCGTTATGGGCTTCCTTGCTCTGGGGATCGATATTTTCCCTGCTTACGGTGCAGATGAGATCAGAAAGACCATCAACAGACTGGCAGAACGTGAATATGCCATTATCTATATCACAGAAGAAGCCAGCCTGCAGGCAAAAGAAACTATTGCAAAATACAAGGATATGGAATTGCCCGCTATCATCGTAATCCCCGGTATTTCCGGCAGCATGGGTCTGGGCATGAACGAAGTGCGTGAATCGGCAAAACGTGCCATCGGCGCAGATATCCTGTTTAGTGAATAATAAATGATTGTAGGTGAATGAAGATATGACAACAGGCACCATCGTAAAAGTATCTGGTCCACTGGTCATTGCAGAAGGTATGCGTGACGCCAACATGTTTGACGTAGTTCGTGTATCCAAAAAGAATCTGATCGGTGAAATCATTGAAATGCATGGAGACAGAGCCTCCATTCAGGTATATGAAGAAACAGCTGGCCTTGGCCCCGGCGAAGAAGTTGTTTCTGTTGGTATGCCTATGAGCGTAGAGCTGGGCCCCGGCCTGATCTCCACAATTTATGACGGTATCCAGCGTCCTCTGGAAAAACTGTATGAAATTGGCGGTACAAACATCGGCAGAGGTCTGGAAGTAAAATCTCTGGACAGAGAGAAAAAATGGAAATTTGAACCCACAAAACAGCCTGGTGAAGCTGTTGAAGCGGGCGATGTGATCGGTATCGTACAGGAAACAATGGTTGTAACATGTAAGATCATGGTTCCTTATGGTCTGAAAGGCGTTATTAAAGAAATTTTCATTGGTGACTTTACTGTAGAAGAAACTGTTGCGGTTATCACAGATGAAAAAGGCAACGACGTAAACGTAACAATGATGCAGAAATGGCCCGTTCGCCGTCAGAGACCTTATAAAGCAAAAGAATCCCCTAACATGCCCCTGATCACAGGTCAGCGTGTTATCGATACATTCTTCCCCATCACAAAGGGCGGTGTTGCGGCGGTTCCCGGTCCTTTCGGTTCTGGTAAAACAGTAACACAGCATCAGATTGCAAAATGGGCAGATGCAGATATCGTTGTTTACATCGGCTGCGGTGAACGCGGTAACGAAATGACAGACGTACTGAATGAATTCCCTGAACTGATTGACCCTCGTACAGGTCAGTCCCTGATGCAGAGAACAGTTCTGATCGCAAACACATCTGATATGCCTGTAGCGGCTCGTGAAGCATCTATTTACACAGGTATCACTATTGCAGAATTCTTCCGTGATATGGGCTACAGCGTAGCGCTGATGGCTGACTCCACATCCCGTTGGGCAGAAGCTCTTCGTGAAATGTCCGGTCGTCTGGAAGAAATGCCCGGTGAAGAAGGTTACCCCGCATATCTGGGCTCCCGTCTGGCACAGTTCTATGAAAGAGCTGGTCGCGTGGTTTGTCTGGGTCAGGAAGGCAGAATCGGTACACTGTCTGCCATCGGTGCGGTATCTCCTCCCGGCGGTGACATTTCCGAACCCGTATCTCAGGCAACACTGCGTATCGTAAAAGTATTCTGGGGGTTGGATTCTGCTCTGGCATACAAACGCCATTTCCCTGCTATCAACTGGCTGACAAGCTATTCCCTGTATCAGGAAAAAGTAGATAAATGGGCTGACGAAAATGTAGAACCCGACTTTTCCGCACAGCGTACAGAAGCAATGCGTCTGCTCCAGACAGAAGCAGAACTGCAGGAAATCGTACAGCTGGTCGGCGTGGATGCTCTGTCCCACAGCGATAGACTGATCTTGGAAATCTCCCGTTCCATTCGTGAAGACTTCCTGCATCAGAACTCCTTCCACGAAGTTGACACATATACATCCCTGCATAAACAGTATCGTATGCTGAAACTGATCATGACACTGTATAAAGAAGCAGGCGATGCCATC
>JAFZDV010000232.1 GCA_017560955.1 Anaerotignum sp. | reverse complement strand
TCTTATGGCCGTATCTTTGCAAGAACAGGCGGTGTGGCAGAAAGTGTACGCCGTGTGGCAAAACTGGAAGGTCTGGATGTAGAGATCAATCCTTTGCGCTGCGATGGTATCGATGAATGTATCAAAGCGATGAAACTGGCATCCTTCGGCAGACTGCCCGAAAACCTGATTGAGGGCATGGCTTGTAAGGGTGGCTGTACCAATGGTGCGGCATCCATTTTCCATGATATGAGAGGCATTCAGCGTGTCAATAATTTCAGCCGTGAAGCCCTGACAGATGACCCTACAGAGGGTATCCGCGGGTATGATATGAAAGAAGTAGATATGGAGCGTGACTTCAGTCAGGAATTCATCTGGAATAAAGAAAATTAAAAGAATAAAATAAGAGCAAAACCACCGCTTTCTGTTTATAATAGAAAAAGGTGGTTTCTTTTTTGCGGCATACAACAAATATATCCCGCTGGGATAACAAATGACCACATATGGGAGAATCTTTCGGGAAATCCCTTGAAAAAGGAATGAAAAAGAGATATACTATGGTAGAATTGAAAAACTGAAGAAGGCGGAGGGAAAACGATGATAGAAGCAGTAAGCTGCGGCGGCATCGTCATATACAAGTGGAAGATCCTTCTGCTGTATAAAAACCAGAACGGCAGATATATGGGCTGGGTCCTTCCAAAAGGAACGGTGGAGGAAGGCGAAACCTATCGGCAGACAGCTCTGCGTGAAGTAAAAGAAGAAAGCGGCGCCAATGGTGAAATTATAAAATATGTTGGTAAAACACAGTATACTTTCAAAGGTAGTGAAGATACTGTCAGCAAAACAGTGCATTGGTATCTGATGAGCGCAAATTCTTTTTACTGCAAACCACAGAGTGAAGAATTTTTTGCTGATGCCGGTTTCTACAAATTCCATGAAGCCTACCATCTGCTCAAGTTCAACGATGAACGCCAGATTTTGAAAAAGGCATACTATGAATATAGTGAAATGCGTAAGAACAAAGAGTTCTTAAGAAAAAAATTCGGTGAAAGCAAATCATAAAATCCAAAGGAGAGATGCGATTATGAAAAAATATTTTGAAACAGCCCCTAACTTTGATGGTCTGAAAGAAAGAATCATTATTCTGAAAGACGGCGAAGACAAAAAAACTCTGTTTGCTGTGATCGCACTGGTAACAGCTGTTCTGATCGCTGTAACAGTAGGTGTTGTTTATCTGCTGAAAACAAAAATGGATGATGAATACGAAGAAGATTGGGATTACGACTGGGATGACCTGGAAGATGATTTCTGCGAAGACGAATGCTGCTGCACAGACAATGATGTAGACGATTCCGTTAAAGTAGAACAGGCTTGATCTGAATCAGAAAAAAGAGAGAGGGTGGGCAAAACCTGCCGACCCTCTTTTTTTATGCAATGTGGGACAATTTTAAAATTGCGGGACAAAAGATAACCTATAAGGTGAGTGAAAACTATGGAACATACATTACAACTGGTGAAAAAAATAGCACCTGATCTGACGGAGGAAATGGTGAAAAGATACCGCGTGCTGAAAACGGTGCGTCTGCTGCAGCCCTGCGGCCGTCGTATGGTGGTGCTTTCTCTGGGCATGACGGAAAGAACAGTCAGAAGCGAGATCGAACGCCTCAGTGCACAAAGTCTGCTTCATATTTCCAAAATCGGTATGAGCCTGACAGAAGAAGGCGTGGAAGTGCTGGAAGGGCTGGAAACAGTCTTTTCTGCATTGACCGGTCTGTCTGTGCTGGAAGAAAAACTGGCTGAGACCCTTGGGGCCCAGAAAGTTTATGTGGCACAGGGCGACAGTGCTGACAGTGAAAGAGCCCAGAAAGAAATGGGACAGCTGGCAGCCAGAGTGCTTTTCGAAAATACAGAAGCGAATCTGCGTATTGCCATTGCAGGCGGTTCTGCCATGGCAGAACTGGTAGAGGCTGTACCCGAAGGACTGGAACAGAAAGCGAAACTTGTCGTTCCTGCACGAGGCAGTATCGGCCGCCGTCTGGAACTGCAGGCGGATACACTGGCGGCAAAACTGGCAGAAAAACTGCAGGCAGATTATCGTCTGCTGCATCTTCCTGATAACCTGAGCCCTCATGTGCTGGAAGAAATGAAAAAAGACCCCGATATTGCTGATACCATTGACGAAATGGAACAGGCAGATATCCTGCTGCTGGGCGTAGGTAATGCACTGGAAATGGCGGAAAAACGTCATCTGGATGCCAATATCTATAAACAGCTGGCAGAAAATAATGCAGTAGCGGAAGCCTGTGGTTACTATTTTGATGGTAAAGGTAAAGTGGTTTATGAAACACGCTCCATTGGTATTGATTTCAGTGAAATTCATAAAATGGACTGTATCATTGTGGTTGCAGGCGGCAAGAAGAAAGCGGAAAGCTTACTGGCGGTCAGCCACAGCATTCCCAATGGCATTTTTGTAACAGATGAAGAAGCTGCAATGGAAATGTTAAGACTTGCAGGAAAGTGATTCTTATCGTATAATTTAGGGAGGGACATTTTTTGTCCCAAATAAAAGAACGATACTTTTTATAATAGAGTGAATTTTTGGGAAAACTCTTATTGCTGAACCGCGACGGTCAGAACAGAAAGGAGAAATACGGATGCTGAATAAGAAAACAGTTGACGATTTACAGGTAAAAGGAAAACGCGTGCTGGTAAGATGTGACTTTAACGTACCTCTGCAGGATGGTGTGATCACTGATGAAAACAGAATCACAGCGGCTCTGCCTACAATCAAAAAACTGATTGCAGACGGCGGCAAAGTTATTCTGTGTTCCCATATGGGTAAACCCAAAGGCGAAGCAAAACCTGAACTTTCTCTGGCACCTGTAGCAAAAAGACTGTCTGAACTGCTGGAACAGGAAGTTGTTTTTGCGAAAGATGATGTTGTTGTCGGCGAAAATGCAAAAGCAGCCGTTGCAGCAATGAAAGACGGCGATGTTGTTCTGCTGGAAAACACACGTTATAGAAAAGAAGAAACAAAGAATGAAGAAAACTACAGCAAGGAACTGGCTTCTCTGGCTGATGTATTTGTAAATGATGCTTTCGGCACAAGCCATAGAGCGCACTGTTCCACAGTTGGTGTAACAGAATTTGTGGAAGAATCTGCAGTTGGCTACCTGATGGAAAAAGAAATCGAATTCCTGGGCAATGCCGTAAATAACCCCGAAAGACCTTTCGTAGCAATCCTGGGTGGTTCCAAAGTTTCCGACAAGATCAATGTAATCAATAACCTGCTGGAAAAAGTAGACACTCTGATCATCGGCGGCGGTATGGCTTATACATTTGCAGTGGCAAAAGGCGGCAAAGTTGGTAACTCCCTGCTGGAAGAAGATAAAGTGCCTTATGCACAGGAAATGATGAAAAAAGCGGAAGAAAAAGGCGTGAAATTCCTGACTCCTGTGGATACAGTGATCACAAAAGAATTCAAAAACGATACAGAATATAAAACAGTACCTACAGGCGAAATCCCTGATGAATGGGGCGGTCTGGATATCGGCGAAGAAACAAGAAAACTGTTTGCAGATGCTATCAAAGGCGCAAAAACAGTTGTATGGAATGGCCCCATGGGTGTATTCGAATTTGAAAACTTTGCAAAAGGTACAAAGGCTGTAGCAGAAGCAATGGCTGAAATCGATGCAACAACAATCATCGGCGGCGGCGACTCTGCAGCGGCTGTAAACCAGCTGGGTTACGGCGATAAAATGACACATATTTCCACAGGCGGCGGTGCTTCTCTGGAATTCCTGGAAGGCAAAGAACTGCCCGGCGTAGTAGCAGTGGATGATAAATAAGAAAGAAAAAGAAAAGAGCAGTAAAAAATGGGGAGAAGAAAAACGGTTTTGCTCGCCTTGGTCTTTTCCTTGTTTTCGCTTACCGTTGTTTACGGAGCGGAAGGGAAACTGGCTGCAAAGCCACAATATGTAAAATTTGCTGTGGAAGCGGAATCTCCGGAAGAACTGTATGGAGAATATATTCCGGTACTGATGTATCATCATTTTGCAAGCCGCGACATGGAAAGCGGTAATGGTATGGTAGCAACCGTAACAGAACTGGAAGATCATCTGAGATATTTTAAATCTCAGGGATATCAGATCATTACTCTGGAAAAACTGGATACACTTCTCAGAAGAGTAGAAAATAATCATTCCATGACAGGGAAAGGTCTTGGTTTTCAGGAAAAGTATATCTGCATCACAATGGATGACGGGTATTACAGCAATTATGAACTGGCATATCCGTTATTCAAAAAATATCGCACACCTGCATCCGTTTTTGCGGTGACAGATTTTGTAACAGAACAGTATGGTCTGAAAAAATTCAGTTGGAAACAGGCAAAAGAGATGGATGAAAGCGGTTGGCTGAAAGTATATAGTCATTCTGCCGATCATATTCCTGTCAAAGATGGTCAGGAAGAAGAGTTTCTCGCCTGTATGCAGAAGAGTGAATCGACTCTGACTGAAAATCTGGAAGAAAAACGAGTGAAAGCAATGGCCTATCCGAATGGGCAGTATACTGAAAAATCTCAGGAACTGCTGGAAGATGATGGTTATGTGCTGCAGTTTACCATTGAAAAGGGTGTTATCACCAGAGAAACAGCAAGAAATGCAATACCTCGTATCACGGTGGAATCCGGTATGACGGGAAGAGATCTGGTACGAGTGATAGAACTGGCTGCAGAAAAAACTTTTGCAGCGGA
>JAFZDV010000231.1 GCA_017560955.1 Anaerotignum sp. | reverse complement strand
TCTGCCGAATTCACCCAGATCACCGCCCTGTGCGTTGGAAGGACAGGAAGAGAATTCTCTTGCAGCATCTTCAAAAGCTGTTTCGCCTTTTACGATAGCATCCATGATTTCCAGTGCTTTTTCTTCAGAATCTACCAGAATATGTTTTGCCTGAGCTGTTTCACCTTCTTTGAACTGTTCGGGGTTTGCATCATAGAATGCTTTTACTTCTTCTTCAGAAACAGCAACATCTTTCAGTACTGTGTTTACAGCCATCTGCGCAAGGATTTCTTTTTTTGCTTTTGCCAGCATATCTTTGAATTCATCAGTTTCATCCATTTTTTCATCTACTGCCATTTTTGCATACAGATGGAAAGCAACCATCTGTTTCAGACAGTGTTCTCTGAACTGAGGGTACTGTGCATAACCCTGCTGGTCCTGAGGCAGACCTTTGATATATGCATCCAGATCTGCTTCTGTAATGTTTACGCCATCAACTGTGGCTAAAATTTTCTGTTCGCTCATTTTCTTTTCTCCTTAAATATATATTTACTGGATACCAAAGTCTTCTTCGCTCCAGTTTTCATCAACAACATCGCCAACACCTGCATTAGGATCAACAGGGATGTTCAAATCAGCTCCAGTATGCTGCATATCACATACCGCATCGATAAAGACTTCCATTTTACCCTCGGGAATTGTTTTCGGTTTACTGATGATTCTATCCCCTTCTACAGCCAGAACAACTTCTGTATGACAATCTGCTGGACAGTTGGGAGATGCAATCTTACCGGATTCCTTACAGATATCAAATGCCTGATGGCGATCACATGTACCGCTGGGTCCACCGAAATCAGATGCGATCAGGTCAGAATGTGTTGCTTTGCCATAGTAATCCAGACTGCAAAGTTCTGTAGGTGTTTTACCTGTTGCAGAACAGTATGTTGCAGAAGACAGACCTTCGGGTTTTTCAAATTCTTTATTAGACAAACCTTCGTGACTATGGATATCCGCCATTACGCTTTTCCAGATTTTCAGGTGAGCATTACCTGCTGCTTTGATTTCTTTCTGAGTATCATAACCCATCCAGATACCACCTGTATAATAAGGGGTATAGCCATAGAATGTCAGGTCGATCGTATCATTTGTTGTACCTGTTTTACCTGCAACATTCATACCGCTGATACCAGCCTGACCACCAGTACCCTTTCTGATTACGTCACGCATCATATCTGTCAGCATATACGCTGTTGTTTCTTTCAGAACTCTGTGTGTTTCCTGATCTTTATTATCCAGCAGAACATTACCATCATGGTCTTTTACTTCTGTATAATAAACAGGTTCATAGTAAGTACCGCCATTTGCAATAGATGCATAAGCTGCAGTTTCTTCCAGAACAGAAACACCCTGTGTCAGACCACCCAGTGCTGTTGTAGCCGCCTTATCTCTTTCATCGATTGTTGTAAAGCCGAAATCCAGCAGATAATCATATGCTGTTTCTGCACCTACCATAGTGAAAGTTTTAACCGCCAGAACGTTCATGGAGTGCCAAATACCCTGACGAGGTGTTGTAGGGCCAATATACTGACCATCCCAGTTTTTAGGAGACCAGCCGCCATAAGTTACGGGTTCATCGATAATGATGGAACCGGGCATCAGTTTGCCTGTATCAATAGCAGGAGCATATGCTGCCAGAGGCTTCATTGTGGAACCCTGCTGACGCAGTGCCTGTGTTGCACGGTTGAATACGGAATCACCAGGCTTCTGACCACGTCCACCAACGACTGCTTTTACATGACCATTTTCCTGATCCATGATAACCATAGCTGCCTGCAAAGATTTAGAAACAGTCAGTTTGTCCAGAACCAGTGTATGTGTGTCATCCAGCAGTTCTTCTTTTACACTTTCAACGAAGGCATCTGCTTCTTCCTGACTGTAAACTGTTGCATTTCTTTCGTAGTGAGCCTGATTTTTACTTTCATCAGGATTTTCAGTATCCAGAACAGAAATCAGATAAGTAACATCCAAAGAACCATCGCCTGCAGGGAAGTTACTATCATTTTTAAATGCAGCCTCTGCAGTATCCTGCATATATGTGTCCATTGTTGTATAAATCTGCAGACCGCCACTGTAGATCAGATTGGAAGCCTGTGCTTCGGACATATTTTTCTTTTCTACCAGATCTTCTTTAATCTGCTGAACAGCGGCATCAACAAACCAGTTATGTTTTGCATTACCCTCTTCTTCATCTTTTGCTTTGCATACCAGATGACCATATACATCTTCTGCAACTGCTTCATCATGCTGTTCCTTTGTGATCATATCCAGATCCAGCATTTTACCAAGAACAGTCAGCTGACGCTTTCTGCTTTCTTCTTCGTTAGCATCAGGTGCATATTTGCTGGGGTGTTTTGTGATACCTGCGATCATTGCAGATTCAGCCAGTGTCAGCTCACTTGCGTGCTTACCAAAATAGTACTGAGATGCTGCTTCAACACCATGCAGACCATGATGCAGCGCAATTGTGTTCAGATACAGTTCCAGAACATATTTTTTTGCATCTTCTTTGGTACCAAGCTGTTTTTTCAGTGCTTTTTCCAAAGATACTGCCAGATACTGTTCTTTTACTTTTCTGGTAATACTCTTTTCATTGGTCAGAACTTCATTTTTGATTACCTGCTGTGTGATCGTACTCGCACCCTGAGAGAATTCCATAGTTTTCACGTTTTCAACCATGGCACGCATGATACCTTTAGGGTCGATACCATTGTGTACATAGAATCTTTCATCTTCAATGGCAACAACTGCATTCTGCATATTTTTTGTAATAGCAGAAAGTTTTACGTACTCACGATTTTCAGAGCCATGCAGCTTATCAACAGCATTCCCCTCATCATCATAAATAACGGATGTGTAGGAGTCGGGCATTACATCAGATGTATTCAGCATCTGTGTGCTCTGCAGAATACCAAAAACTGTACCCAGAGCTGCCCCTGCTACGGCAAAACCAATGATCACTGCAACAATCAGCATTACTTTTCCGATTTTACCTTCCACACTGCGTTTTCTTCTTCGAGTTTTTCGTCTTTTTCCGTTTGTATTGGGAGAAGAACTGCTTCTGCGATTGGTTCTACGTGCACCACTGCGGGAACTTCTTCGAGAACCATCAGAAGATCTTCTTCTGTTTTGAGATTCACTCATACTTATGAAACCTCCTGTTTATTTTTAAATAAGTGACACCAATCTATAAGACTACTTTTCATATTACATACTTCGTTATATTATAACAGATTTTGTTGCTATTTCAAAGACATTTTGACATATTACTTCTTACATCTTTCCTAAAACAGGATCTACTTAATATAAAAATAATGCATTTGTTTTTTCTTCTATGCATAACTTACTCTGGAGGTGTGAAAATGAAAAAACAAACCGCAAGGCGAATACATAATTTTCTGCTGTTTCTCATTGTTTGTTTTGTTACTTTATCTTTTCTTTCATTTTTGGAAAGTCGTTTTACACCTATTATAAAAGAAATTTCACATATGTATTGTACATCCTATGCCAATAAAATAATCGATTCTGCATTAAATGAAATTCTGACAGAAAAAGAACAGAATCCCGCCGATTTAATACTGTATGATATACATGAAGATACCTATATCGCAGATACAATGCAGGTAAATAGATTCTGTGCTGCATTAAGCGAAATAATAACGGATTCAATATCTGACCTCCCCCACGAACAGATTTTAATTCCTTTTGGCGCTGTCTTTGGGTCTGCTTTCCTGTCTGATAAAGGGCCATTGATCCCCTTTACAATATATCCCTCGGGTAATGTCATTACGAATTTCGAATCTGAATTTTTATCTGCAGGAATTAATCAGGTGAATTACAAAATATGGCTGAATATATCTGTAGAACTGAAAATCGTAAACCCTATATATAAAGAAGATTTGAAGTTAAGCAGAAAAATCCTCCTTGCTGATATTATATTTAACGGAAAAGTGCCTGAACATTATTTTCAGATGAAGTCCTCCGACGAATATCTATTGACAGAATGAACAAAATTCTAGTATGATAATAGTTAATGAGTTTGATTTGATATGGAGGTAATAGATATGGTCAAAACATTAAGAGAATTCTGGCAGGAAGTTGCAGAAATCTGCTATGATACAAGTGATTATGGCGTAATTGCACAGATCCGTTCCCAGTATAGAACAAATGAAATCAACAAATTCGTAAATTCTTTCATTCCCGGCACAGAAATCCTGAAAGATGGTAAAAATGGTGCTCCCGTTGCAATGAAAGGTAAACCAGACGATAACAAAGGCACAACAGGTGCAGAAGAAATCGATTTCCACGGTCTGCAGCTGTTTGACTATTCCGATATGAAAGGTGACTGGATGGTTGTTACTTTCCCTAACCTGGAAACACTGGAAAAACACCTGACAAGCGAAGCTGGTGCTCTGAACATCTATTCTTCTGATATGATCGTATTTGAAGATGGTGTTTACAAACCCTTCCAGATCATGTTCAACGGTGACCATGATACAGTAATCCCTATCGATGCTGATAATTTTGATACACCACTGGATATCGCTGCAATGCAGGGTCGTATCTGGGTTAGATGGATGGATCCCAAAGAACTGGAACCCCTGACAGATGAAGAAGTTGAAGCTTACAGACGCTCTATTGGCAGATAATTTTAAAAGAAAAAGCAACCCTTTCGGGTTGCTTTATTTTTTTGCATTTTATCAGATTTCCAGTGTTTCACCAAATCTTTTTGCGTATTCTTCAGCCAGATCTGCTCTGAAATTAGGATGTGCAATTGCAATCAGTGCTTTTGCTCTTTCACGCAGTGTTTTGCCCCACAGATGCGCAATACCGTATTCTGTAACGATATAGTCTACATCCATTCTGGATGTTGTAACATATGCACCATGGTCCAGGAAAGGAACGATTTTGGAAATTGTGCCTTTTGCTGCAGTAGAAGGCAGTGCAATGATAGAGCGGCCGCCTTTGGACATACGTGCACCGCGGATGAAGTCAACCTGACCGCCTACACCACTGAACTGCATACCTTTTACCACTTCTGCATTGATCTGACCCACCAGGTCAACCTGGATACAGGAGTTGATAGAAACCATATTATCGTTCATTGCGATAACATTGGGGTCATTTACATAGTCAACACCATGCAGTTCGAAGTTAGGGTTATCATCCAGGAAATCATAAAGATTCTGAGAACCTGCTGCAAATGTTGCAATACATTTACCGGGATGCAATGTTTTCTTTTTGTTATTGATAATACCAGCTTTGATCAGATCTACGATACCATCTGCTGCCATTTCTGTGTGCAGACCCAGATCTTTTTTATCTTTCAGGAATGTTACTACAGCATCGGGAATACCGCCAATACCCAGCTGCAGTGTGTCACCATCATTTACCAGAGATGCACAGTATTCACCGATTTTTCTTTCTACGTCAGTGATTTCAGCACCGGGCAGTGTAGGGATAGGTCTGTCTTCTTCTACGATAATATCTACATCTCTCAGGTGAACAAAGGAGTTACCCATTACTCTGGGCAGGTTTTTATTCATCTGTGCAATGATCAGTTTTGCATGATTTTTCATTGTAGGGATATGGTCTACACCAGGACCGATGGAGCAGAAACCATGTTTATCAGGTTCAGAGATAGAGATCATCATGACATCAACACCACCTCTGGACAGTACCATTTTGGGATACTGATGGAAGAAGCAAGGCATGAATTCACCTCTGTTTTCTTTGATCAGTGGTCTTGTAGAACCACTCAGGAACATGCCATGGAAACGAACATGTTTTTCCATACCGGGTTTTGCTGCAGGAGGATTACCTAAAGACAGCAGATAATGCAGTTCTACATTTTCCAGATGTTCATAATTTCTTTCCAGTGCTTCTGTCAGTGCATAAGGCTGAGAGCCTACTTCTGCAACAGTAACATGGTCACCGGATTTAATATGGCGTACTGCTTCATCAGCAGTCATGATTTTGTCTTTATAAATTGTTCTCCAATCCATTTGATTCATCCTTTCATAAAAAGTTCGTCAAGTTTCATTGTATACAGATATTTTATCATAATTCCTTTTAATGGACAATGTATTAATAATTTTGATATTAAAAAAGGCACGCTTTTGCGTGCCCTTTTCTTTTGAGAATATGTTTTACTGAACAAAGGATACCAGCAGATCGCCCTGATTTACCTTGTCGCCTTCTTTTACGTAGATCTTGTCTACTACGCCGTCTTCTTTTGCAACAATAGATGTTTCCATCTTCATTGCTTCGACAGTCAGCAGAGGCTGGTTCTTCTTCACTTCGTCGCCCTCTTTTACCAGTACTTTGGATACTGTACCAGGGATGGAAGAACCCAGGTGGAAAGGATTATTCTTATCCGCTTTCAGTTTACCGTCGCTCTTAACTTCCAGATGTTTATCCAGAACTTTGATTTCACGCATTACACCGTTGATTTCAAATGTCAGGAAACGGAAACCTTCTTCGTTAGGTTCTGTCATATCGATGTATTTGATGGTAATTTCTTTACCTTCACCGATTTCGATAACAGTTTCTTCACCTTTTGCCAGACCGAAGAAGAATACATCACTGCTCAGTTTGGATACATCAGTATAAACTTCCCAGTGGTCTGCATAGTCATCGTATACCTTAGGATACAGAGCATAGGACAGCAGGCTTCTTGTATTTGTATCTTTATAAGAGTGTGTTTCTCTCAGGTGTTTTTCAATTGCTTCAAAATCTGCAGGTTCCATCAGCGCACCAGCTCTACCGTCGATGGGTTTTGCACCTTTCAGAACGATTTTCTGCAGATCTACAGGGAAACCGCCTTCAGGCTGACCGATATTACCTGTGAAGTAATCTACTACGGAATCGGGATAGGACAGGTCAGCACCTTCAACGAGGATGTTATCCTGTGTCAGACCATTCTTGGACATGAAGATCGCCATATCACCAACTACTTTGGAGGAAGGTGTTACTTTAACGATGTTGCCCAGCAGGTCATTTGCCTGTTTATACAGGTGTTTGATTTCTTCGAACTGGTCAGCGGAACCCATGGCTTTTACCTGAGCCAGCAGGTTGGAGTACTGACCACCGGGGATTTCATATTTATAGATTTCTGTGTTAGGTGTCTTCATTTCAGATTCAAAGCCTGTGAAAATCTGACGAACACCCTGATAGTACTGGCTGATTTC
>JAFZDV010000230.1 GCA_017560955.1 Anaerotignum sp. | reverse complement strand
GTTTTGAATTTTGCATCTACGATTTTGCCCTCTTCGATCTGAAGGTATACCTTCATGATATCGCCGCATTTCATATTGCCAACCTGACCAACACCACTGGCATTTTCAATTTCACCAACGTTTCTGGGATTCATAAAATGATCCATTACTTTTTCACTATATACCATAAATAAGCCTCCTTTGTGCTTTTCTGAAAATCTGTTTTATCTGAATTATTATTCGTTTGATTTCTTATTTATTTTCACTTTTCAGATAGTCTTCCCAAACGGGGGACATATCTCTCAATCTCTGTACGATTGCAGGAAGTTTTTCCAGTACGAAGTCTACTTCTTCCTCTGTATTCTGATGATCTAATGTTAATCTCAGAGAACCATGGGCTGTTTCATGTTTCAGACCGATAGCCATCAGCACATGGGAAGGATCCAGAGAGCCAGATGTGCAGGCAGAACCACTGGATGCTGCCACGCCAAATGCATCTAACAACAGTAACAGGGATTCCCCTTCAATATAGGAGAAGGAAATATTACAGTTGCCGGGCAAGCGTTCTGCAGGATGTCCATTCAGGCGGCTATGAGGGATATTCTCCAGAATACCATTGATGAGTTTATCTCTCAGCCCTGTCAATTTCTTTGTCATTTCTTCCATTTCCTGACCGGCGATTTCTGCTGCTTTGCCCATACCTACGATGCCGGGGATATTTTCTGTGCCGGCACGCTGTTTTCTTTCCTGTGCGCCACCGAAAATCAGAGGAGAAATACGGCTGCCTTTACGGATATAAATTGCACCGATGCCTTTGGGAGCGCCCAGTTTATGACCGCTCATGGAAAGCAGGTCAATATTCATGTTATCCACATCAATAGGTACATGCCCTACAGCCTGTACTGCATCTGTATGGAACAGGATACCATGTTTTTTTGCAATTTCGCCGATTTCTCTGACAGGCTGGATCGTACCGATCTCATTATTTGCAAACATGACAGAAATCAGGACTGTTTCAGGGCGAATGGCATTTTCCAGTTCCTCCAGACTGATGCGGCCAAACTCGTCCACATTCAGATAAGTCACTTCCACACCTTTCTTTTCCAGATACTCTGCTGTATGCAGAATGGCATGGTGTTCGATTTTTGTTGTGATAATGTGTTTCTTTTCTTTATTGCTTGCATTTACCACACCACGAAGAGCCATATTATCACTTTCAGATCCCCCTGCTGTGAAGTAAATTTCTTCTGGATTTGCACCGATCAGTTCAGCAACCTGTTTTCTTGCATATTCAAGGGCTTTTTTACTTTCTTTTGCAATGGCATATACGCTGGAAGCATTACCATAATATTCTCTGAAATAAGGCAGGATCGTCTGCAGCACTTCTTCTCTCACGGGTGTTGTTGCTGCGTTATCCATATAAATTCTTGTTGTCATTTTGATACCCCTCTCTTGCTCTATTTTATATCATATTATTTTCATATGTTTTATGTGATTTAAATATAGCATCTTTTATGACATATGTCAATATTATTTATCAATGCATCGTTTCATGATTCATGAACTTTTACAAAGTTTTTTACCTGATTATGTGGTTCACTTTTCCATTAAATTGTTTAAAACTATAATAAAAAAGTCATCAGGGTAATTTATAAATACCCCAAAAGAAACCAAAATATAAATCAGATGATCCTTTCATGGAAAAGAGGTGCATATATGGAATTCAGAGAAAGGTTAAAGGCTTTAAGAAAAGAAATTGGAATGACACAGATCGAACTGGGCGAAAAACTGAACTACGGCTCTACTGCCATTGCCAATTATGAAGCAGGCCGAAATCAGCCTTCCATCCCCGATCTGATGAAAATCGCCTCTATTTTCGATGTATCTATGGACTATCTTCTGTGTGTCAGCGATATTCGCCATCCCTATGCAGTAAGTGAAGAAACAGTGGCTATGCACAAATTTCATCAGTATTACACACAGCTGAATGAGGAAAGCAAAAAAGAGCTGTTCACATATATGCGTTACCTCGTATACAAACAGGAGGATACACCAGTAAAAGATAAAGCATACGGTGAACAGGAAGTAAAACCTATCCTGCTGAAAGCATCTCAGAAATCTGAAGAATATAAATAAGCACTAAAAAAGGACTGTAACATTGTTACAGTCCTTTTTCTTTCTATATTATTTTTCAGAAATCAGTTCTCGTGCTGCTGCCAGAGTCGTTTCTGTCACATCGCTGCCACCCATCAATCTTGCTACTTCAGCAACGGAACCCTCTTCTGTCAGAGGCGTCACATGGGTGATGGTCTGGCTGTCGGCTGTTTCCTTCTGGATCAGGAAATGGCTGTCCGCCATAGCTGCGATCTGAGGCAGGTGAGTGATGCACAGAATCTGGCGTTTGCCACCCAGAAAACGCATTTTTTCGCCTACTTTTCTGGCTGTTCTGCCGCTGACACCAGTATCGATCTCATCGAAAATGAATGTACCGATATCGTCTGCATCTACCAGCACCGTTTTCAATGCCAGCATAACACGGCTCATTTCACCGCCCGATGCAATTTTTGCCAGAGGCTTCAGGCTTTCCCCTGCATTGGCAGAAATCAGGAATTCTACCTTATCTTTGCCGTCTGCAGTCCAGTCCGCTTTTTCGTCGATCTGAATATGGAACTTCGCATCTTTCATTTCCATATCCCGCAATGCTGCTTCGATCTGGTCTGCCACCTGTTCTGCCGTATCTTTTCTGCGGGCAGTCAGTGTTTCTGCATAAGCCATCAACTTTTTCTGTTCTTTTTCTTTTTCATTCAGCAATTCCATTACTTTTTCATTGCTATTAGCAAGGAAATCCAGTTCCTCTGCCACTTTATCATAGAAGGCCAGTACTGCTTCCACAGAACCGCCGTATTTTCTCTTTAGTTTATAAATAACCTGCAGGCGTTCTTCAATTTCTTCCAGAAGGCCAGGGTCGTTCTCCTGTTTGTCCGCTTCCCTTTTCAACTCTCTTGCGGTATCCTCTACCGCCGCATAGGCATCCCCCAGTGCATCCGCAAAGGGTTTCAGGGTATTATCATATTCTGCCGCTTCCTGCAGCTTGGAAAGCGCATCTCCCAACTGATCGCAGGCAGAAGGCATACGGTCCATACCATCATACAGAAGGGCAATGCTTTCTTCTGTCAGACGCATCAGTTTTTCCATACTGCCCAGTCGTTTTTTCTGTTCCAGCAGGTCTTCTTCTTCCCCTGTTTTCAATGCCGCCCCTTCGATTTCTTCTTTCTGGAATATAAGGATATCCATACGCTGTTCCCTCTGGCTTTCATCTCCCATCAGGGCATCCAGCTGTTTATCGATTTCCTTCAAAGCATGGAAACTTGCTTTATACTCTTCCATGGCATCGCCGAAACCTGCACCGCAGAAGCGATCCAGTAAACGAATATGTCGGGAAGGATTCAGCAGAGACTGATGTTCATGCTGACCATAAATATCAATGAGATCTTCCGCAAATTCTTTCAGCATGCTGACCGTTACAGTAGAACCATTTACACGGCAGACAGATTTCCCCGTTTCACTGAGGGTACGGGTGATCAGTACAGAGCCGTCCTCTTCCGGTTCAATACCGTTTTCCTCCAGTTTTTCCTGTAACGCAGAAGACTGCACAGCAAATAAAGCCTCAACAGAAGCCATTTTTTCTCCATGGCGCAGAAAGTCCTTTCCCGCTCTGCCACCTAAGGCAAACTGCAGACTGTCAATGACCATAGATTTGCCTGCACCGGTTTCACCGGTCAGAATATTAAGGCCCTCTCCGAAAGTGATCTCACTTTCCTTGATCAGAGCTACATTTTTGATGTGCAGATGTTCCAGCATAACGCGTTCCTCCTTATTCAGGCGCTATGAATGATGCGATACAGTTTTTCAATGATGACCGCCGCCTGATTATGATTACGAACCACGCAGAATACTGTATCATCACCGGCAATTGTGCCAAGGATTTCAGGATTCTGCATATTATCCAGCGCAACAGCAACAGCCATGCCCATACCGCCCAATGTTTTAACTACGAGCATGTTCTGTGCATAGTCCATTTTCACAACAGCCTCTTTGAATACTCTTGTCATGCGTTCTGTCACTTCAGAATCATGGCTGCTGATAACAGCATATTTCTGACGACCTTTTTCTGTTGCAATTTTCGTCAGCTTCATTTCGCGAATGTCACGGGAAACAGTTGCCTGTGTCACATTGAAACCTTCTTCACACAGTTTCTGTGCCAGTTCATCCTGTGTTTCGATTTCATATGTTTCGATCAGTTCCAATATTTTTGCATGTCTTGCGAGTTTCATCGCATTCCCCTCCTCTGAAAAGAAAGTTCCTCTTGAAATTATCTGGAAAGTTTATGACGCAGTACGTCATAAAAACTCTGTGGTTTCGTTTTGATGATCGTTGTGCAGGCCTCAGCCTTTCTGATCTGTACAACATTTCTTCCTGTCAGTGTAAAGTTATCCTGACCGTCGGCACTCACCATAAAAGGTGTATCCTCACGGCTGGGTCTTACTTCTACTGTCACCGTATCCTCTGCAGAAACAACGATAGGTCTGCTGGTAAGCGTATGAGGAGAAATAGGTGTGATGGCAATGATTTCAGCATCCGCCTTCAGAACAGGGCCACCTGCAGAAAGGTTATACGCCGTAGAGCCTGTTGGCGTACAGATAATAACACCATCCGCCAGAAGGGTATCCACGTATTCATTGTTCACAAATACATGAAACTCCAGAATTTTATACAGGTTACCACGGGTGATACAGATATCATTGAGGGCAATGATGCCGCCCGTTCTTTCGTTGCCTTTTGCAATGCTGCATTCCAGCATCATGCGTTTTTCCAGCTTGTATTCTCCGCTCAGCACCTTATCAATGGCAGCCTCTGCATGGGTCTTTTCTTCCGCTGTCAGAAAGCCCAGTGTACCAAGGTTGATACCCAGAATGGGTTTTTCAAAGCGGGCTGTTCTTCTGCCGATGCCAAGCAACGTACCATCGCCGCCCAGAGAGATCAGCAGATCACTGTAACGATACAGATCTTCCTCTGCTCTGGCATACTGAGGCATTTCTGCCAGTTCTGCCACTTCCTGAGAAAGCTGTGGTTCACAGCCTTTATCCAGCAGATAATTTACCAGTCGTTTTGTTGTTTCCAGACCCTTGTCCTTCTGCACATTCGGTAAAATCGCTACTTTTTTCATTTCAGCACCTCATTTCTCTGCTGAAAGTATTTTATGAGATTCAGCAACAACTTCTTCCAGTCTTGCTGTCACTTCTTCCTCGTTCATACCTGCCTGACTCTTATCCAGATAGATCAGGTATTCGATATTGCCTTCGGGGCCTTTGATAGGAGAGAAATCCAGCGCCAGAATACCCAGATTCTGTGCACGAACATAGTTCACGATCATTTCAATTACTTCTCTATGTACATTGATATCTCTGACTACACCCTTTTTGCCGACTTTTTCTCTGCCTGCTTCAAACTGAGGCTTGATCAGACATACCAGCTGGCCATTGGGGCCAAGGACACCCAATACAGCAGGCAGTACCTTTGTCAGGGAGATGAAGGATACGTCGATGGATGCAAAATCACCTTCATCTGGCACCTGTTCATGAGTCACATATCTTACATTTGTTTTTTCCAGACAAACCACGCGTTCATCCTGACGCAGTTTCCATGCAAACTGGCCATAGCCAACATCGATGGCATAAACCTTGCTTGCACCGTTCTGTAGCATACAGTCTGTAAAGCCACCTGTGGATGCACCGATATCCAGACAGATCTTACCTTCCAGCTGCACACCGAATTCATTGATGGCTTTTTCCAGTTTGTAGCCGCCGCGGCTCACATATTTCATCTGGCCGCCTTTTACTTCAATATCTGCATTGACAGGTACCTTTGTGCCTGCCTTATCTTCCTTCTGGCCGTCAACATATACATTGCCTGCCATGATATAGGCTTTCGCCAGTTCTCTGGAGTTTGCCAGACCCATTTCTACCAGCAGCACATCCAGTCTTTCTTTTTCCACTTTTTCTGCCATGGTCAATCTCCTAATCTCTTCTTCACACTACGATAAATACCTGCAGCGTCCAGCCCATATCTTTCAAACAACTGAGGCTGAGAACCCTGTTCAATATATCTGTCAGGGAAGCCAAGGTTCAGCACATCTTTGCCGATGC
>JAFZDV010000229.1 GCA_017560955.1 Anaerotignum sp. | reverse complement strand
GTTCTGTTCGATGAAATTGAAAAAGCATCTCCCGAAGTATTCAATGTACTTCTGCAGGTGCTGGATGATGGCCATATCACAGATGGTCAGTGAAGAAAAGTGGATTTTAAAAATACGGTAATCATTATGACTTCCAATGCAGGTGCAAGAAGTATTGCGGCACCCAAACGCCTTGGTTTTACCAGCATGGAAACAGCAGAACAGAGCTATGAACACATGAAAAAAGGTGTTATGGATGAAATAAAAAACATTTTCAAACCCGAGTTTCTGAACCGTATCGATGATATTATTGTATTCCATCCTCTGGAAAAAGAAGATATTATAAAAATTACAAAACTTCTTACAAATAGCCTTTCCAAACGCATCAAGGAAAACATGAATATTTCTGTTTCCTTTACAGATAAGGCAATCGAAAAAATTGCGGAAGATGGATTCGATAAGGCTTACGGTGCAAGACCACTGAGAAGAGTAATTCAGTCCAAAATTGAGGATGCTTTTGCAGATGCCTTCCTTCGTGGTGATTTCAAGGCTGGTGACAAAGTGTCTGTCGGCATGAAAACGAACGGAACATTCCATTTCCGTACTGTAAAATAAAAATAGAATAATTATTCAAAATTAAGAAAAATTTGCTATACCAAATGATAAAATTGTGTTATACTGTTTAAACAGAGTGGGGGAGAATTCTCTTTCAATAAGTACTCTGTATTTAAGAATGAATCATAAACAGCTGGCATGGTTGTTTATAGAATAATCATGTAGGCGAAACACAATAGAGAAACGACTGGAGGTACTGAAAATGGCAGTAATCGAAGAATTGATCAGACAGGAAGACAATGGCACAATCAGCTTCGGCAATCATCTGATGGACGAAAAGAAAAAAGTTCTGGATTTCGAAGTGAATGGTGATCTTTATAATGTAAAAACATTCTCTGAAATCACAAAACTGGAAAAGAACGGTAAAATGGTTCTGGAAGCAGTTCCCGGTGCAACTGTACATAATTTTGTTATGGACGAAAAAGGTTCCAAATTCACAGTAGAAGGTGCAGAAGATGCACAGATCACTCTGGAACTGGATCCTGAAACAGAATATAAAATTCTGATCGACGATGTAAACGTTGGCAAAATGAAATCCAATCTGGCTGGTAAAGTTACTTTCAGCGTTGAACTGCAGAAAGGTGCTTCCACTGTTGCAATCGAAAAAATCGGCTGATAACAAAATGGGACTGTAATTCAGATTACAGTCCTTTTTCTTTTGAGGTGGAGAAATGAAAATCAAAACCATTTATAAATGCAATAATTGTGGTTATAAAAGTCCGAAATGGGCAGGGAAATGTCCGGATTGTGGGGAATGGAATACATTTGAAGAATCTGAGGAACAAAAAAACAGCACAAAAACGGCAAAAACTGTTTCCAGACAGCCAGTTTCTCGTCTGGCAGATGTAGAAACAGGGAATGATCCTCGTCTGAAAACAGGTATTACAGAATTTGATCGTGTGATGGGCGGCGGTATCGTGAAGGATTCTGTAACGATCATCACTTCACCACCTGGCGGCGGCAAGTCAACACTCAGCCTGATGGCAGCAGCTGCACTGGCTAAACAGGGTTACCGTGTACTTTATGCTTCCGGTGAAGAAAGTGATAGCCAGATCAAAAACAGAGCGGATCGAATTCTGGATACGATTGAACAGAACATTTATATCCTTGCAGATACCTCTATGGATAGAGTTCTGGATGCGATTACAGAAGTTGATCCTGATCTGATCATCCTTGACAGTATTCAGACTTTTTCCTTGGCGGAGTTTTTGCCTTCCCGTGCTGGTAATCCAACACAGACAATGGAATGCGCCTCTGTACTGGTTGCACAGGCAAAGAATAAAAAACGTCCGCGTGCTGTGATCATGATCGGTCAGATGAATAAAAATGATGAAATTGCAGGTCTTCGTGCACTAGAACATCTGGTAGATGCTGTTTTACTGCTGGAAGGCGAGGGTGCAGATGAACTTCGTTGTCTGGTTGCTACGAAAAACCGTTTTGGCAGCACAGGCGAAATGGGCTTTTTCACGATGACAGAAACCGGATTGGCTTCTATCGATAATCCATCTGAATATTTTGTGACAAAAAGACAGAAGGGCGATAATGTTTCCGGCAGTGCACTGACTGTGCTGAAGGAAGGTTCAAGACCAGTTATTGCAGAAATTGAAAGTCTTGTATCTATGTCTTTTACACCATATCCTTCTCGCATCAGTGAAACGATGAAGAAAGATACCATGAATACGCTGATTTCCATTCTGGAACAGAGAGGTAACCTGAAATTGTATGATAAAAACGTTGTTATTAAAACAACAGGCGGTCTTTATCTGAAGGAACAGGCGGCCAATCTGGCTGTTTTAATGAGTATTGCGTCTTCTGTGTTCAATAAACCGATTCCTTCTGACTGGGCATTTATTGCCGATGTTGGTCTGACAGGAGAATTAAAGCGAATCCCTTCTATGGAAACTCGTGTGAAAGAATTGGATCGTATGGGCTTTGATAAAGTGTTTATTCCTACAGGAGGAATCAGAGATACACATCCTGAAAAGCTGGAAATCATAGAAGTAAAGACACTTTCACAGTTGATCAAAATGATTTTCAAATAAGATTTCCTTCGAGTGAAAACAAATTCACGTAAAATAATTAAAGTGTTCTTCTCAGAAAAACATTTGTGTTCTTTCTGTAATGCATATGGAAATTTTTGTTTACGAATATAATAAATTATAGTATAATAATGGGTAATTATCTTTTGGCAGTATATTCAAAAATAATCCATTGTGATAGATAAGATAATTTTAAAAAGGAGGTAATCCCAATGCCAAACGTGAAAATTAAAAGATATAAAAAAGTTCTCGTTGCAAACCGTGGCGAAATTGCTATCCGTGTTTATCGTGCCCTGAATGAACTGGGTATTCAGACAGTAGGTATTTTCTCCAAAGAAGATAAATATGCACTGTTCCGTACAAAAACTGACGAAGCTTATATGCTGAATCCTGAAAAAGGTCCTCTGGATGCTTATCTGGATATTAAAAATATTATCAAAATTGCAAAGGCAAAAGGCGTAGATGCCATCCATCCCGGTTATGGCTTCCTGTCCGAAAACCCTGAATTTGTTGAAGCCTGTAAAAAAGAAGGTATCGACTTTATCGGCCCTGATGTAGATGTAATGTACAAAATGGGTGATAAGATCTCCTCTAAAAAAATGGCTATCGAATGTGGTGTTCCCATCATTCCTGGTGTTGACTATGCGATCCGTAATCTGGACGAAGTAATGGAAGTAGCTGCAAATGTTGGCTATCCTGTTATGCTGAAGGCTTCCAACGGCGGTGGCGGTCGTGGTATGCGTATCGTTAACTCTGCAGAAGAAATGCCTACAGTATTCGAAGAAGCAAGAAACGAAGCGAAAAAAGCATTCGGTGATGATAAGATCTTCGTTGAAAAATATCTGCGTGATCCTAAACATATCGAAGTTCAGGTTCTGGGTGATAAATATGGTAACGTAGTACATCTGTTTGACCGTGACTGTTCCGTACAGCGTCGTCATCAGAAAGTAGTTGAATTTGCACCTGCTTTCACAGTAAGTGAACCTGTTCGTCAGAAAATCCTGAATGACGCAGTTCGTCTGTCCAAACACGTTGGCTACAAAAATGCCGGCACACTGGAATTCCTGGTTGATGCAGATGAAAACTACTACTTCATCGAAATGAACCCCCGTATTCAGGTTGAACATACTGTAACAGAAGAAGTAACAGGTGTTGATATCGTACAGGCTCAGATTCTGATCGAAGAAGGCTATCCTCTGTATGCTCCTCAGATCGGTCTGGCATCTCAGGAAGATGTTCAGTGTAATGCGTACTCTATTCAGCTGCGTATCACAACAGAAGACCCTACAAACAACTTCATGCCTGATACAGGTAAAATCAGCGTATATCGTTCTCCTGCAGGTAATGGTATCCGTCTGGATGGTGCTGCTGCCCATGCTGGTGCTGAAATCACACCTTACTATGATTCCCTGCTGGTAAAAGTAATTGCTCGTGACAGAACATTCCGTGGCGTTACAAACAAAGCTATCCGTGCAATCAAAGAAACACGTATTCGTGGCGTGAAAACAAATATTCCTTTCCTGATCAACGTGCT
>JAFZDV010000228.1 GCA_017560955.1 Anaerotignum sp. | reverse complement strand
GGAACCATACTGCTGTTTTTTGCTTTACTGTAGTAAGCAGCCAGATTTGCCGCTTCTTCCATGGTGGCAACAGGCAGTTCACTTTGTCCGTTAGTGCGAATGATGACATGGGAACCGGGGATATCTTTGGTGTGCATCCACAGGTCTGTGGGGTCTGCGATACGCAGAGTCAGTTCATCATTCTGCAGGTTGCTTTTGCCGACCAGGATTTCATAGCCATCAGAAGAAATATAGCGCATGGGCTTTGATTTCTTAGGTTTCTGCTGTCCTTTTTTCTGCACCTGTCTGCGGATAAAGCCGCTTTCTGCCAGTTCTGTGCGGATTTCAGACAGGTCAGCATCGTCTTTTGCATTTTCCAGGGCGTTCAGCACACTTTCCAGATAAACCAGTTCTTCATCGTTCTGTTTTTCCTGAATTTCCAGAGCCGCCAGTGTACGTTTTGCCTTGTTGTATTTCGCAAAATATTTCTGGGCATTTTCCGCAGGTGTTTTTGCAGGGTCAATGGCGATTTCAATTTCAGGCATATCTTCTTCGTAATAGTCAATGGTTTTAAAAGTAGTTACGCCCTGAGGAACAGCATAGATATTGGCTGTCAACAGTTCGCCTTTTTTCTTCCACAGTTCCATACCATTGGTTTCTCTGCGGGTTTTCATCTGAATCTCTTTTTTCTTTACGCAGCGCTCAATGTTATTCATGATGAGTTTACGCATATCCTGTGCCTTCTGGCGGATATGAGCCGCATTATCTCTTTCGTGATAGAAACCTTCCAGCAGAGCGGAAATGGTTTTGAATTCTTTTTTCTGCAAAGCGCCGAACTGGGTCATTTCCAGCACAGCGAAGTCTACGATACGACCATTTTCCTGATAATAGATGGCAGGCAGATAGTTTTCTGTTTTGATGGCATCCATGGTTTTATCGAAGGCGGCGAAAAGTTTTTCGCTTTCTTCAATAGAAGTTTCCTGACAGGCATTGGATGCATCCAGACCTGCGCGGGAGCAGATCTCCCCGGCCATGATGGGGCTGATGCCTGTGTATGTCTGATAGAGGAATTCCTGCAGTTTTCTGCCTTCCTGCAGATGCAGAGAAAGGGCGAAATCGCCGCTGGTAGCCGCCAGAGGGTTTTTCTTATCCTGAGAAGGTGGGAAAACATATTCTTTGCCGGGCAGGACTTCACGAACGGAACTCTTTTCATGGGAAACACGTTTGATAGAGTCAAGGATTTTACCGTTTTCGTCAGTCAGAATCAGGTTACTGTGTTTGCCCATGATCTCCAGGATGAGATTCTTTGTTGTGATATCGCCCATTTCGTTGGCGGATTCCACACGGATGATGACGATTCGCTCGAAGTTGGGCTGTACGATATCTATGATCTTGCCACCTGCAAGATGTTTACGCATGACCATGCAGAACAGGGGTGCAGTCATAGGATTTTCTCTGGTGCTTTCTGTCAGGTGCACACGGGGGTGGGCAGAATTGGCAGAAATGATTACTTTTTTCGCACCCACGCCGGGAATACGGACAGTCATACGGATTTCATCAGATACAGGCTGATGGATCTTATCGATACGCCCACCGAGAAGGGCGGATTTTAATTCGGAAACGATGGCGGATGTTGTAATGCCGTCCAGTGCCATAAAGGACACCTCCTTAAAACATTTTCTAAAATTAAATTTTACCATATGATAATACTTTTTGCATCTTTTTTCTGTACTTACCTACCTTGTATACAGAAAGAAAGCCCCTGTATGTACAGGGGCTTTTTATTATTTATACGAATCATGTGAGGAAGTGGCTTAAACCAGCGCACGATACAGGAATGTTACGATCTGACCGCGTGTGCATGTCTGTGCAGGAACAAAAGTATTTTCACTTACACCAGCGGTTACACCATTATCAACGGCCCATGCTACAGCCTGCGCATAAGAATCGGCGGCTGTAACATCAGTGAATTTGTCGGAAACTTCTGTTGCAGGGCTGCCAGCCTGTTTCCAGAAATATTCCATTGTCATTGCGCGGGTACAGGGTTTATTGCCATCAAAAGAGGAACCGGAAACCATGCCGTTTTCGTATGCCCATGCGGCTGCTTTTGCGTAGTATTCATTGCCTGTCAGATTGCTGAAAGGATTGGCAGCTGCAGGTTCAGGAGAACCGACTGCACGCCACATGAAGGTAAGGATCTGTGCGTTGGTACAAGTGTCATCAGGGGAAAATGTTGTTGGAGATGTACCTGCAGTAACATTATTTTCTACTGCCCATTTTACGGATTCAGCATAATAAGCGGTTGCAGAAACATCTTTAAAAGCAGGGGCAGAAGGTGTAGCAGGAACTACAGGAGCAGGCTGTGCAGGAGTTACGTCATATTTGGAGAGGTCTGCATGGGTAAAGAAGAATCTTTCCTCATAATATCCAGGGCCATAAGAAATACCGAAAATACCGTTTTTGTCATCTTCAGATAATTCAAGACGGCTGATGCCGGACATGTATGTGTTCAGATAACCCGTCTGACCATAATAGTCTACTTCGTTATTGATAACAAATTTACCGTTCTGCAAAGAATAGAAGCCTTCACCGCCGGGGAAGAGTTCAAAAAATCCTTTGCATTCAGCAGTAAAATAGGCGCCAATGGCGGGTAGACGATATACTGTAACTTCTTCTTCATGGTAAACCATTTCTTCTTTTTCCCAGTCCCAGTCGCCCATAGTCAGAGGAATTTTGTAGGTATCCAGTACATTGGAAATGGTCAGTTTTACATTGGGTTCTTCAGCAAGTTTCGGCAGTGTCACAGTAGTGCCTGCGGCAAATGCAGGAACAGAAAGTCCGAAACAGAGGGACATCGTTAATAAGATAGACAGGATACGTTTTTTCATAATTGTGACCTCCTTATTGGGATTGGATCGACTGTAAAAAGGATGTATTTCCGATCTTTTGTGATATTATTGATATTCGACATGCAGACAGTACTTCCTTTTATTTTGCGTGGAAGGGCATGATTTATTGTGGTGATTGTATGTAATTTGGATAAAGATTAGAAAAAAATTAAAATTAGTGTATACAATGCACGGTTTTTCTTGCCATCAGGGAGCGGAAAAGGTATAATAAAACATCTATTTTGAACGCGACAAAGAAAGGAATCCGAACATGAGTGCAACTGTAAGAAGCATGACTGGCTACGGACGCGGCGAACATATCGCAGAAGAACGTAAATTCACAGTAGAAATGAAATCTGTGAACCATCGTTATAATGATATGACCATCAAACTGCCCCGTTCTCTGGCAAGTCTGGAAGATAAGATTAAAAAAAGAATCATGCGTGATGTATTCCGCGGTAAGACTGACG
>JAFZDV010000227.1 GCA_017560955.1 Anaerotignum sp. | reverse complement strand
TGAATGTATGTTAAACTACTGTCAATAAAATGTACCCGTTGAGAAATACGATAGAAAAGGGAGATTCAAAATGTTAAAAGGCAAAACCGTTGTTTTGGGCGTAACAGGCAGTATCGCAGCTTATAAAATGGCAAATGTAGCAAGTATGCTGGTAAAAATGCATGCAGATGTTCATGTGATCATGACACAGAATGCATGTCAGTTTATCACACCTGTAACTTTCGAAACACTGACAGGTAATAAATGTATGGTCGATACTTTCGACCGTAACTTCCAGTTTCATGTAGCACATATTTCCATCGCGAAAAAAGCAGATGTGGTGCTTGTTGCACCTGCATCCGCAAACGTGATCGGTAAACTGGCAAACGGCATTGCAGACGATATGCTGACTACAACAGTAATGGCATGCACATGCAAAATCATCGTTGCACCTGCAATGAATACAAATATGTATCATAACCCTATCCTGCAGGATAATCTGAAAAAACTGTCTGGTTATGGCTATGAAATCATTGCTCCTGCAAAAGGCATGCTGGCTTGCAGAGATGAAGGCGATGGCAAAATGCCTTCCGAAGATGTGCTGGTAAACCATATCGTAAGAGAAATCGCTTACGAAAAAGACTTGAAGGGTATGAAAGTGATCGTTACAGCAGGTCCTACACAGGAAAGTGTTGACCCCGTTCGTTACATTACAAATCATTCCACAGGCAAAATGGGTTATGAACTGGCGAAAGCAGCAATGCTGCGTGGTGCAGAGGTTACATTGGTAAGCGGTGTTTCTTCTCTGGCAAAGCCTATGTTTATCGATTTTGTTCAGGTGAGAAGTGCAGCAGATATGTTTGAAGCAATGAAAGCGCGTTTCCTGGATAATGATATCATCATTAAAGCAGCTGCAGTTGCTGACTATACACCTGCATCCTATAATGAAGAAAAAACAAAGAAAAAAGACGGCGATATGTCTATTCCTCTGACAAGAACTCAGGATATCCTGAAATATATGGGTGAAAACCGTCGTGAAGGTCAGTTCTACTGTGGTTTCTCCATGGAAACACAGAATATGCTGGAAAACTCCAGAGTGAAACTGACAAAGAAAAATATCGATATGGTCGTTGCAAATAACCTGAAAGTTGCAGGCAGTGGCTTTGGTACAGACACAAACGTGGTTACAATGATCTCTAAAGAAGAAGAAATCCAACTGGAACTGCTCACAAAAGAAGAAGTAGCCCATAAAATCATTGACCAGATTCTGAAGCTGAAAGGCTAAAATTTTTATATCAAATAAAGTAGATGCCCGTTTAACGGGCATTTATTTTGGTGATGTGGTTACAGGAATATATAAATATATAAAAAAGAGTAAAAAAATATAATTATTTTGTTCCAAACCTATTGCTATTTATAGGGAAATATTGTACTATGATTAATATCAAATAAGAAATCCTTTCGATAGGAGGGCCTGAAATGAAAAACAATCTGAAAAAATTATTGGCAGCTGGTATGACAGCAGTATTTTTGCTGACAGGCTGTGGTGTACAGAATACTGCTGAAAAACAGCAGACAGAACTGGCTGAAAATGAATTTCCCGAGGGAATTTATGGAGATAACTATGTGGTAGAAGAAGCGTTGGCAGAGGATATGGTTCCTTTGGCTGGTACACCTCAATATGGGACGATGAAACTTCCTGAAGCAAGTGGTACAATCGTTTATGGCGGTAATTCTAAAAGCAAGGGTGTTTCTATTGATGCTTCTAATACAGAGTTCGGTTATGTCATGGTAAAATATGGCGGTAGCTCTAATGCAAAGAAAAAAGTGATCATTCAGTGTCCAGATGGAACAAAATACACATATAATCTGAATAAAAAAGGGGCATTTGAGTCTTTTGTATTATCTGGCGGCGATGGCAAGTACACAATCGGTGTATTTGAAAACATCGAAGGAACAAAATATAGCACCTTGTTTTCACAGGCAATTAATGTAAAACTGGCAAACCAGTTTACCCCTTTCCTTTCTTCAAATCAGTATGTTAATTTCACAGCTGATTCTAATGCGGTGAAAAAAGCAAACGAGCTGTCTGCTGGTATGACTGATGAGCTGGCGATCGTGCAGGCGGTGTATCATTATGTTGTAAATAATGTAACTTACGATAAACAGGAAGCGCAGGCTGTACAGAGTGGATATCTTCCTGATGTAGACGAAGTGCTTGTTACAAAGAAAGGCATCTGTTTTGACTATGCTGCGTTGATGGCGGCTATGCTGCGAAGCCAGAATATTCCTACAAAACTGGTTGTAGGTTATACAGGTTCCGCATATCATGCATGGATCTCTACATACACAGAAAAATCTGGCTGGGTAGAAGGTGTTATTTTCTTTGATGGTGTTTCCTGGAAACTGATGGATCCTACGTTTGCATCTAGCAGCAATTCCAGTGATGCGATCATGAAATACATTGGCGATGGCAAAAATTATACTGCAAAATATCTCTATTAACTATCTTATAAAATCCTCGAAAAACCGCTTCACAAATGGTATGTGGTACCATTTGTGAAGGGGTTTTTCGTGCATCTGTAAAAAATAATTTTGGAGGACTTATGAAAGCGAAATTATGGTCAAAAGAAGAAATCTCTTCCTTCTGTCTGGAATTATCTCTCCTGCTGAAAGCAGGTCTTCCTGCAGAAATCTGTTTTTCTATTCTTGCAGAAGAAGAAAAAGATGTAAGTAAAAAAGTAATTTTAAATGGCTTATATGAAAAATCTGGTTATGGTGACTCTGTTTATGAAGCCATGGCAGAGGCAGACGTGTTTCCTGATTATATGCTGAAAATGGTAATGATGGGAGAGGCAACAGGTTATCTTGAGTCTGTGTTCCGTGCTTTATCCGTGTATTATGAAGAAAGACGTCGCACAGAGCAGGCTTTGAAGGAAACTGTTGTTTTTCCTGTTGTTCTGCTTATTATGATGTTGTTTGTTGTAGTTATACTGATGACAGAAGTACTGCCTGTTTTCCAGTCTGTTTTTGAACAGTTGGGAAGTACCTTATCGCCTGCAGCAATGTTTTTCCTGAATGTCGGACTTGGATTGCAGAAAGCAAAAGTTATTTTTATTGTTCTCGGAATTCTTATCATTGCAGGTATTCTGGCAGTTTCTTTCCATGAAAATACAAAAACAAAATGGAATCAGTTCTGGGCAAAGAAATTCTCTGATACAAAAACGGGAAAACTGTATGAAACTGCTCATTTTACCTCTGCATTGCATATGGGTGTTTCCGGTGGTCTGGATACAGATAAAGCATTGGAAATGGCTGAAACATTCTGCGGCAAAAATATGCAGAAAAAAATCGCTGATTGCCGTGAATCTGCATTAATGGGAACATCTTTATCTGCAGCGATCGAAGAACATAAACTGATGAAACCTATGTATTGTCGTATGCTGTCTGTTGGTGTAAAAACAGGTGCATTGGATTCTACATTGGAAGAAATCAGCCGCAGAAGTGAAGAAGAAGCATCTGAAGCACTGCAGAAAGCTGCAAACTGCGTAGAGCCTGCAGTGGTTATTATTCTTTGTGTTATTGTTGGTATGCTTCTGCTTTCTGTTATGTTCCCCTTGGTTGGCATCATGAATTCTCTTTGATAAGGAGGCTGACTAATGAAGAAGAAAGAAAACAGAATATTTTCCTTTTTAGGAGAATATGGGATTTCTTTTGTTCTGTTTGGTATAATTGCTGCTTTTTGTATTGGAGGTATGCAGGATGCCGATCAGAAACAAAAAGAGGAAGCATTACGCATCGCAGAAGAAAGTATTATTCGCGGTGCGGTCAGTTGCTATGCGCAGGAGGGCTTTT
>JAFZDV010000226.1 GCA_017560955.1 Anaerotignum sp. | reverse complement strand
TGACTGTTGTTGTTCTGGATCACCATGAACCGGGCTTTACAGGAGAGGGCGAAGAGCGCAGAGATATCCTGCCGAAAGCCGATGCCATCATTGATCCCAAACAGAGAGATTGCGGATATGCATTTAAGCACATGTGTGCAGGGGGACTTTCCTATAAATTTGCAAGACTGCTGCTGCAGGAATTCTATATTGCCGATGAATCTCTGGAAAAACAGCTGGTGTCTTTTGCGGCCATTGCGACCATCTGTGATATCGTAGACCTGATGGGAGAAAACCGTGCCATCGTACGAAAAGGTCTCCCTGAAATACAGAAAACAGAAAATATCGGTCTGCGTGTGCTCATTGAGGAGGCAGGTCTTGCGGATAAGGCAGTTTCCGACTATCATATCGGCTTTATCATAGGCCCCTGCATCAATGCCACAGGCAGGCTGGAAAGCGGCAGACAGGCGGTAGCACTGTTCTGCAGCAGAAATGAAGCAGAAGCCAGAGAAATGGCAAAAAATCTGGTGATGCTGAATGAAGAAAGAAAACACTTGACGGAAGAAGCGACCATGCGTGCAGACCTTGCATTGCAGGATGGAAAGATGCTGCAGGACAGAGTTCTGGTGCTGTATGATCCTGTGATCCATGAAAGCATTGCAGGTATTGTGGCAGGCCGTATCAAAGATAAATATTATCATCCTACGATCCTCATTACAGGCAGTGAAGAGGGAGCGAAGGGCTCCGGCAGAAGTATCGAAGGGTATCATCTGTTTGAGGCATTGTTTGAAAACAGGGATCTGTTTACCCGTTTTGGCGGACATGCCATGGCGGCAGGTCTGTCCCTGCCTGTAGAAAATATTGATGTGCTGCGAAAACGACTGAACGAACAGTGCCGTCTGACTGATCAGGAAATGATCCCTGTTCTTCGCATCGAAAAATCCCTTTCCTTTGCGGAGATCGATCTGGGACTGGCAAAGGAACTGAAAGCACTGGCACCTTTCGGGAAGGGCAATCCTGCCCCTTTGTTTGGCTCTAAGGGGATTCGAGTGGACAGGTTGGATATCATAGGTAAAGAAAAAAATATCCTGCGTATGACGCTGTCTGAGCCTCAGAGCGGCACAAGGCTTTCTGCCATTTCCTTTGATGGTTATCACCAGCTTCTGGAAATGCTAAAAGAATTGTATCCGACAGAAGATTGTGCTAAAATGATTTTGAGCGGTCAGTTGCCCCATCTGCTGGATATTGTATATAGCGTGGATATCAATACATATAACGGCAGAAGCAATGTGCAGCTGATGCTGAAGGATTTTCGTTTTGCAAAATAAGGAGGACATTATGGACTTAAAAGATAAAATCAGAAATATTCAGGACTTCCCTCAGGAAGGCGTTCTGTTCCGTGATATCACAACACTGCTGAAAGATGCAGAAGGCATGAAAGAAGCCATCGACCAGATGACAGCGAAACTGGAAGGTGTTGATTTCGATCTGGTGCTGGGCCCTGAATCCAGAGGTTTCATTTTCGGTATGCCTGTAGCATATAACATGGGTAAAGGTTTTGTGCCTGTGCGTAAAGCAGGTAAACTGCCTGCAGAAGTAGTAAGCAAGGAATATGCACTGGAGTATGGCACAGCAACGATCGAAATGCACAAAGATGCCATCCAGCCCGGCCAGAAAGTAGTTATCGTGGATGACCTGATGGCAACAGGCGGTACAGCAAAAGCCATCGTAGAAATGGTAGAAGAAATGGGCGGCGAAGTAGCAGCACTGCTGTTCCTGATCGAACTGGACTTCCTGGAAGGCAGAAAAGTACTGCCTGGTTATAAAGTTGATTCTGTAATTCATTACTAAGCGATAAACGGAGAAAGTCGTTTTCCTAAAAATAAAGCAGAGAACCTGTTTATAGAGTTCTCTGCTTGAATTTTTTGGAAATGATTTGCGGAGCAAACGTTTGAGTAGGACGAAGTCCTACGAAAAGAGCTTTCGGAGGAGAGTTATTATGTACGGACAGTTTTTTCTGCTGTTTGCGCTGATCCTTGTAGGGTATTACTGCAATAAAAAAGGGTGGCTGAACAGAGAAACCAATAAGAATATGAGTGGTATGGTCGTTCATGTGATGATCCCTGCGATGATCATTACGGCCATTGCCAATATTGAAATCACAGGTGCGATTCTGAAAGGCTTTTTCCTTTTTGTTGCGGCACAGTTTGCTCTTGCGGTTGTATTTGGCTATCTGATGCGTTTTTACTGCAGAAAGAGAGGTCTGGAGGAAAAACTGATGCCCATGCTGGATATCACCACAGGCTCTATGAATACAGGGTTTATCGGTCTGCCTGTTGCGGCGATTTTTCTGGGTGAAACAGGGGTCATGTATATGTCTGCAGGGGTGCTTTCCCTGAATCTGTATCTGTGGAGTTATGCAATCTGCACCATCGAAAGTGTAAATGGTAAAGGGAATGGCGGAGCAGCCAGAACAGCGAAAAAGATTCTGACAAATGTGAACTGTCAGGCTGTTTTTATCGGTATCCTGCTGGCTGCAACAGGCGCGAGTGCCTATATTCCTGAAATGGTACTGACATTCCTGAAAAAGGTGGGTGACCTGGCAACACCCCTTTCGCTCATCTATATCGGGGCACTGGCCGGCAGCAGCGGTATCATGTCCCTGCTGAAGGAAAAAACAGCCTTTGAACTCAGTGTTGTGAAAATGATCGGTCTGCCTCTGCTGGCGATCCTGATCATGATGGTAGTGCCTGCAGGCCCTATGGCAAAATCTGCATTTCTGCTGGCGGCGGCATTGCCTGCAGCAGTCGTTGTGCCTATGATGGTGGAACAGTATGGATATGGGGAAAAACTTTCCTCGGACATTGTTCTCTGGTCCACGCTCATCTCTATGGTGACCATGCCTCTGTGTGTATGGATCGCAGGCATTTTATACTGAAAAAACCTTGAAAAACATTGATTTTTCCACGAAAAAGTCCTTGCAATACACCAGGATGCGTGGTATAATCTTTCATGTTGATTACGGACGGTCCAATACGAGCACCAAGGGGGTGCGGCAAGAACGTCTATGGTGTATAAGGAGGATATAACAATGGATATCATCAGAGAACTGGAAAATGAACAGCTGAAAAGCGACGTAACACCTTTTAACGTAGGCGATACAGTAAAAGTATACGCTAAAGTAGTAGAAGGTAACAGAGAAAGACTGCAGATGTTTGAAGGCGTTGTTCTGAAAAGACAGGGCGGCGGTCTGAGAGAAACATTCACAGTAAGAAGAATCGCTTCCGGCGTTGGTGTTGAAAGAACATGGCCCGTACATTCTCCCAGAATCGATAGAATCGAAGTTGTTAGACGCGGTCTGGTTAGACGTGCGAAACTGAACTATCTGAGAGACAGAGTTGGTAAAGCAGCTAAAGTTAAAGAAGTTCTGAAATAATCAGTACTGAAACGAGAAAAGCAGTCTCGATGAACGAGTTTCATCGAGGCTTTTTTCGTGAGAGGCGAAGGTATTTCGCCTTTGACGAAAGAAGTTTGTATGAAAAAGGAGGTCTGAAATATGGAAAATGAAGAACTGGAAATGACAACAGAAGTAACAGAAGAAATGACTGATAAAAAGAAAAAAGAAAAGAAACCCATGCCGGTATTCATGCAGGTGATCCTGCTGGTGGTGATGGTGGTGATTCTGCGTAATGTGATGGGTACAGTGCTGGTAAAAGGCTCCTCTATGGAACCTAATTTCAACCATGGTGATTTTGTGTTTATCAATAAACTGAGCACATCTGTTGGTTCCCCTGATTATGGCGATGTAGTCATCTGCAAACTGGATGAAGGCGCTGGTTATGAAAATATCATCAAGCGTGTTATCGGTCTGCCCGGTGATGAAATCGACATCGTAGAAAACGACGATGATGAAGATGTATATGATCTGTATGTGAATGGCGAATATATTGAGGAAGATTTCCTTGGTGAACCCATGATGACAGATGGTAATATCGAATATCCTTTTGAAGTGCCTGAAAACAGTTATTTTGTTATGGGTGATAACAGAAATGAAAGTCTGGACAGCCGCAGAGAATCTGTTGGTGCCATCCATAAGGATGACCTGATGGGTAAAGTTGTCCTGCGTCTGTATCCCTTCAGTGATTTTGGTCTGATCGATTGAGACAGAAAGAGAGGTAAATAATGAACAATATTCAGTGGTATCCCGGGCATATGACAAAGACCCGCAGAATGATGGAAGAAAATATCTCTCTGGTAGATATCGTCATTGAGCTGGTGGATGCACGTATCCCTTACAGCAGCAAAAACCCCGATCTGGACACGATCGCAAAAAATAAGCACCGTATCGTGCTGCTCAATAAATGCGATCTGGCAGATGATAAAGCAACAGCCATCTGGCAGGAATATTTTGAAAATCAGGGCTTCCGTGTAATTCGTATCAATGCCCTGAAAGGCAATGGCTTTGGCGAAATCACAGATACAGCCAGAGACCTGATGAAAGAAAAAATTGAAAAACTGAAAGCAAGAGGCCGTATCAATGTGCCTATCCGCAGCATGATCGTTGGTATTCCCAATGTAGGTAAATCCACATTTATCAACAAATATGTAGGTAAGGTAACAGCAAAAACTGGGGACAAACCCGGTGTTACAAGAGGCAAACAGTGGATCAAACTGAAAAAAGACTTCGAACTGATGGATACACCCGGTATCCTGTGGCCTAAATTCGAAGATCAGCAGGTTGGTCTGAAACTGGCATTCACAGGTGCCATCAATGATGATATCCTGGATCCTGAAAATATGGCACTGGCATTCATCAACCATATGGTAGCAAGAGATCCTGAATGTATCAAAAAACGTTATCAGATCGAATTTGATTCTATCGATGAACCCCATGAAATTCTGGCGAAAATTGCCGTTGCCCGTGGTTTCAAGAAAAAAGGCGATGAGCCCGATCTGGAAAGAACAGGCAAGATCATGATGGATGAATTCCGTGGCGGCAAACTGGGTAAGATCACTCTGGAACTGCCTGAAGATATCGATGATATGCTGGAAAAGAAAGCAGCAAGAGAAGCAGAAAAAGCACTGCTGGATAAAGAAAGAAAAAGAGCATACAACAAAAAGAAAAAATAAAAAAGAGCCAAAAGGCTCTTTTTTTATTTACAGAGAAAAATCAAGTTCCCAGTTTCCGTAGATGGGGAGAGGCTGATCGGCTTTTTTGCTGTTGATAAAGGAATCGATTTTCAGGGTATAGTTTCCTTTTTCCAGATTTTTTAAGGATAAATCGAAGATGGTTTTTCCATCTACGACCATAACAGGAGAAGTTTCTTCACCTTCCATAACGATATTTCCTGTTTTATCCATGATCTGATATGCTCCGATGGAAAGCATTTCACAGGCATTATATGGAGGAATATCCGGATTTACAAAGGCCGTTTCTACGAACAGGGTTTTCTCTTCCGCAGAAAGAGATACAGTGATTTCTTCTGTTGCATTTTCGTATTCTGTGCCAGTCACAGCACCGAAAAAGGTTTTCACATCTTTGAATTTTCCTGTGTTGCTGACAGCCATACCGATGAAAGGCAGGCAAAGCACCAATACAGCGGCGATCAGAAAAGTGCGTTTCAAGGGTTTTCTGGTTTTCATTCGGTATTCCTCCGTTTCATGGGATAATGCATCAAGACAGTTTTTCTGGATGCGTTCCTTCATATCTTCAGGCATTTCTATTTTTTCTATGGCATTTTTCAGGTTTTCCATGCTACAATTCCTCCTTTCCATAGGCGTTTTTCAGAAGTCTTCTGCCTTTTTGCAGGCGCATTTTGACAGCAGAAGGGGATTTTTGAATGATTTCAGCAATTTCATGGATGCGATATCCTTCTACATAGTATAAGATGAGTGCCAGTCTGAATTTTTCAGGAAGTTCCAGCAATGCCTCCAGTATTTCGGTGTTTTCTATCGCTGTGGCCATATATTGTGCTGCATCCAGTTCTTCCTGACGATGTCTTTTCTGGTAACGCAGAAGATCCAGACAGAGGTTGGATGCCACTTTGAAAAGCCACGCTTTTTCGTGTTTGGCATCTGCAAAAGCAGGTGCTTTCTGCAAATATCTTATGAAAGTTTCCTGTATGACATCTTCCGCATCGGTTTCGTTTTTCAGTGTGAAGAGGCAGAACCGAAAAAGACTGTTGCCATATTGCTGCAAAAGATATTCTATTTTTTCTGTTTTATTTTGCATAGGTTGTTCCTCCTTTCACTATGAATACGAATAAAGATGTGGAAAAGTCAATTTTGAGATAAAAAAATTCTCCTGTTTTGCAGGAGAATTCTGGATTTTATTTTTCGATTTCTTTTGCTTTCAGAATATCAACGATATTGCGGATGACTTGTGCTGTAAAGCCCCAGATAGTATAACCATCATATTCATAGAACAGCTGTGTGGTTCTGTTTTTGCTGAAGGGATAATTTTTGCCGCCTTCGATGCGTTCGTAGGGGAAATCATCAGACTGAATTACTTTCCAGACTGTATCGTATCTGTCGGGTTCTGTTTCCATAAAGAATTTCAGAGGAACAGTGAACATTGCTTCTACTTCTTCGGGATTAGGTTTTGCCTGCTGATATACTTCATAAGGTACATAACCGATAAAAGGCTGAATCATGCCTCTGTAGATGGTCAGCACAAAATCGCTTTTGCCCAGAACCTGGATT
>JAFZDV010000225.1 GCA_017560955.1 Anaerotignum sp. | reverse complement strand
CATCAGACGATCGTTCATGTTTCTGACTCTTGTACGTTCTGCACGATACAGGATGTAAGCTTTTGCTGTACGCACATAGCCGTGGTCGATCAGGATGCGTTCCACGCTGTCCTGAATCTGTTCTACTGTAGGGGATGTGATCCCCTTTTCTTCAAATCTGTTGGATACTTCGTGAGCAAGGCTCAGGCATACACTGTAATCTTTTGCACCAACAGTTGCCTGAAATGCTTTGTCGATGGCACTGGCAATTTTGTTGATGTCAAAGAATACCTGACGGCCGTCTCTTTTTGTGATAGTCGTGATCATGGCGGATTCTCCTTTTCTTTTACAGGGACGTCATTTTCGATGGTTGTTGTATAAAATCGGACACAAGATATTGTGCCGTTATTTGCTTTGCTAAGCATATATATTGTATGCCACATCGGCTCATTTTGCAAGGGGAACACTAGATATTGTGTAATTATATGAAAAATATACAAAAGTAGCGGAAGATAAGCCATTAGAACATAGACTATAAGTAGAAATTGATGAAAGGTGTGAAAAATTTATGAAATGGGAACGGTTTTCACAGCTGAAGGAAAAGGAAGTCATCAATATCTGCGACGGGAAACGGCTGGGCTGTGCCTGTGATCTGGAGATCGACAGTGTGACGGGAAAAATATGCACCCTCATTATTCCTGAGGAGAGCGGAAAGTTCTGTTTTTTCGGGAAGGAACGGGCTTATTTTGTGCCGTGGCGGTGTATCCGCCGTATCGGGGATGATATCATTCTGGTGGAAGTGGATGGGGAGGAGATTCTGCGAAATGATGAGTGTTAAACACAAGATATTGTGTTTTCTCTGTTGACCGATGGCAATTTCTCCCTTATACTGATACTATATGGAACTATGTAAACTACTGAGGAGGAAACACAATGAAATGTCCTTTCTGTAATAATAATGATACAAAAGTAATCGATTCCCGTGCGCAGGATGAGAATTCCGTGATCCGCCGCCGTCGTCTGTGCGAAAGCTGCGGCAAACGTTTTACTACTTATGAACGTATCGACCTGATCCCCATCACAGTCATCAAAAGTGACGGCACAAGAGAGATCTTTGACAAATCCAAAGTGATGAACGGTATCATGAAATCCTGTAACAAACGTCCTGTGACAGCACAGCAGATCCAGGATCTGGTGGATGATATTGAAAATACACTGATGGGCAGCGGCGAAAGAGAAGTGCCTTCCAAACAGATCGGCAATATGGTCATGGACAGACTGAAGGAAGTGGATGAAGTAGCATATGTACGCTTTGCTTCCGTTTATCGTCAGTTCAAAGACATCAATACATTTATTGATGAACTGGAAAAACTGCTGGTAGAAAAGAAACAGGGGTGAGAAGAATGGCAGAACAGAAAACAAAAGCGCTTTTTACATGTACAGAAGCAGGCTATGAAATGGCTGTGGCAATTACAGAAGTATATCGTCAGAGCGGCATGGCAGCATATTTTTATGGCATTGCCGATGCGGCAGATCTGGTTTCTATCGGCGAAACCAACGGCATGACTCATGTGCTGCATTTCATCGATGAAGAAAATATCAGACTGGTGAGCCTTTCTGATGAAATGGGTGGTTTTACAACAGATGTGAAAATCAGCGACCTGCTCCTGATGCAGCAGAAATAAATAGCAGACAGGCAAGAAAATGCAAAATACCTCATAGGATAGGAGTGTAACAACACACTTTATCTTAAGGAGGTATTTTTATTATGTGTGGATTTGGCTGTGGTAATGATAATGGTATCATCTGGATCATCCTTCTGCTGTGCCTGTGCGGCAATGGCAATGGCTGTGGCAGTAATGGCTGGGGTGAAAACTCCTGGATCTGGATCATCCTGCTGCTGTGCTGCTGCGGCAACAACAGCAACAGCATCGGCAGTGGCTGCGGTTCCTGTTAAGACTTTCCGCTATATGGGCTCCCGAATTATACGGGGGCCTGTCTTATTTTGCGGAGAAAAAATCGGAATACAGAGAAACTTCCTTTTAAAATGAAAGGGAGGTGATAGATATGCTGGAAAAGAGAAAAAAAGAACAGAAAATTGTGTTCTGGATAGAAAGGGAAAAAGCCTGTCGGCTGGAACGGGCCTATGGGGAGGCAGACCCTTTTCTGGGGGCTTTTTATGGCCAATGTGCAGAAAGTACGGCGGCGGATGCCTATGAGGTGTTTCTGGAAACACCGCTGGCCTATAACTATTTCAGAGAAAATCTGGACAGGCTGTCGGAAGAAGGGATGAAACGGTTCTTTCGACTGGCGGCCATCCACCATACCATTCGCGTGGTGCGCCGCAGGAAAAAGGAGCTGAACTGGAATGTGATGAAGGCGGCAATGACGGAAATTTATGAACTGGGAGAAAAAGAACAGGAAATGGCAGAGCTGCTGTATCGGTGTGCCATGGTCTATCAGACAGGTTTCCATGAACTATTTCATAAGGTGACAGCTCGTTATCTTTTCGGTGACAGAGAGTTGAGTGGTTTTTCCTTCGCATTTATCGGCAATTTCTGGTATAATTCCTATAGTAGTTTTATGGGCTCTTTTACGGGATATGTACCATTCCATATCCGCCTGCGGGATGCCCTGTAACATCGGAGGGAACAGGCATGGCAAACAAGTGGACAGAACAGCAAAGACAGGCCATCGAAGCAAGAAACAGCGACCTGCTCATTTCTGCGGCGGCAGGCAGCGGCAAAACGGCGGTGCTGGTAGAACGCATCATCACAAAGATCATCGAAGAGGAGCAGACCATTGACCGTCTGCTGGTGGTGACTTTTACCAAAGCGGCAGCGGCGGAAATGCGTCAGCGTATCGGTGCGGCCATTGCGAAAAAACTGGAAAGCGACCCCAATAATATCCATCTGCAGGAACAGATGGCTTTTTTGCCGCGGGCGGATATCAAAACCATCCACGCCTTCTGTCTGCAGGTCATCCGAGAATATTATCATATTCTGGAGATCGACCCTGCGGTGCGTACAGCAGACCCTGCAGAGGTGAAACTGCTGCAGAAAGAAGTGCTGGAAGACCTGTTTGAAGAATTGTATGCCGAAGAAGAAAATGAATGGTTTCTGCATCTTCTGGAAACTTTTACGACTTCCACAAAAGATGACAAACTGAAGGAACTGGTGATGGAGGCCTATGGATTTGCCGAGGGCTCTCCTGATCCTGAAGAATTGCTGGATAAAACCGCAGAAGCCTTTGCCCTGAAAGAAGGCCAGACCATTGATGATTGTCACTGGTTCCCTTTCATTCGGGAAAGTGTGCAGAATCTGGTGGAATATGTGCTGTTCCAGCTGCAGAAGGCGTATCGTCTGTCTGACGGCGACGGTTTTGAAGGCTATCACAAACTGCTGGGTGTTGAGGTGGAAATGCTGCAGAATCTGCGGGCGGCACTGGAAGGGCCTTATCAGGAATGGAGACTGGCTTTTATTGCCGTAGATTTTGGACGACTGCCTGCCTATAAAGGCCCTGAAAAGGAACTGGCGGATCAGATCAAGGAACTGCGAAATGATGCCAAGAAAGTGCTGAAGGAAAAAGTGGGTGAGGTTTATTTTGCTGTTTCTGCAGAAATGCAGGCAGACCTTGTCAGAAACTGTGCCCCTGTGGCAGAGGCCCTTAGCAAGGTAACAAAACGCTTTATCCATGCCTTTGGCGAAGCAAAAAAAGAAAAAAATATGATTGACTTTACCGATTATGAACACTTTGCCCTGCAGGTGCTGGTGCAGAAAGACGGCACACCCACACAGGCGGCAGAGGAGATCCGTCAGAGATATGATGAGATCATGATCGATGAATATCAGGACAGTAATATTGTGCAGGAACTGCTGCTGGAGGCAGTGTCCGGCAAGTATATCGGGGAAAACAACAGATTCATGGTTGGCGATGTGAAGCAGAGCATTTATCGTTTCCGTCAGGCCATGCCCGAATTGTT
>JAFZDV010000224.1 GCA_017560955.1 Anaerotignum sp. | reverse complement strand
ACGGTCCTGAAAGCGATTTAAGAAGGAGAGGTGGGCGAATTGCTGAAATATGATTCCGTAGCTGAGCTGGTCGTTGAAGCGGAGAAGAGAGGTCTGAAACTCTCCGAACTGGTTCTGAAAACACAGGCTCAGATCGCTGAAAAAACTGAAGCAGAGATGTTTGCACAGATGGCACGCTCTCTGGAAGTTATGAAAGAATCCGTTCAGGAAGGCATGAGCAAGGACAAACGTTCTGCTTCCGGTCTGACAGGCGGCGACGCGTACAAAATGAACGAAGCGCTGCTGGGCGGTAACACAATCGCAGGTCCTTTCTTCGGCAAAGCAATGGTGAAAGCCATCGCAGTTGCGCAGACAAATGCTTGCATGGGCAGAATCGTAGCATCCCCTACAGCGGGTTCCTGCGGTATCCTTCCCGCTGCACTGCTGACTCTGCAGGAAGAACGCAATATTCCCGATAGAGATCTGGTAATGGCACTGTTTACAGCATCCGCAATTGGTATTGTTATCGCAACAAATGCCAGTGTAGCAGGTGCGGCAGGCGGTTGTCAGGCTGAATGCGGCGCAGCAAGTGCTATGGCTGCAGCAGCTCTGGTTGAACTGTGCGGCGGTACACCCAAACAGGCAGAACATGCTTGTGCGATCGCACTGAAAAACATTCTGGGTCTGGCATGTGACCCCGTTGCAGGTCTGGTTGAAATCCCCTGCATCAAAAGAAATGCCGGCGGTGTAGGTAATGCTCTGGTAGCAGCTGAACTGGCTCTGGCAGGCGTGGAAAGCCACATTCCCGCAGACGAAGTAATCGTAGCGATGAAAAAAGTCGGCGATATGATGTCTCCCACACTGAAAGAAACAGCAGAAGGCGGTCTGGCAGTAACACCTACAGGCAAAAAACTCTGCGAAAAAGTATTTGGTTGATGCAAAAGAACGCTAACCCGTATACTTTTCATAATATCTTTTTCGTACAAACCGTATCGTAACTCGCAATTATAATTATTTACAACTTAATAGGAGAAGGTAACAATGAATATTATTCAGAAATGGAATAGCATTTCCTTAGTAAAAAGAATTATCTGCGGCCTGATCATCGGTGCAATCCTGGGTATGGCCGTTCCTCAGGTATCCGTAATCGGTATCTTTGGTACACTGTTTGTAGGCGCTCTGAAAGCAATCGCTCCCATCCTGGTATTCTTCCTGGTAATGGCTGCTCTGGCTTGTGGTCAGGAAGGCGGCGGTAAAACAATGGGTCGTGTAGTTGGTCTGTACCTGGTTGGTACATTCGCAGCTGCTGTAGTTGCTGTACTGGCTTGCCACTTCATCTACATCACACTGCCTCTGGGTTCCGGTGCTTCCACAGATGGTTACACAGCTGCTGGCTCCGTTGGTGAAGTATTCTCCAACCTGCTGGGCAACATCGTAGCTAACCCCATCGGTTCCATGGTAAACGCTAACTACCTGGGTATTCTGTTCTGGGCTTGTATCTTCGGTCTGGCTCTGAAAAAACTGGCTTCCGAAACAACAAAAGCTATGCTGAACGATTTCTCTGAAACAGTTACAGCAGCAGTTAGAGGCGTAATTTCCTGCGCACCTTTCGGTATCATGGGTCTGGTATTCACAACAGTATCCGAATCCGGTCTGGGTATCTTCACAGAATACGGTAAAGTACTGGGTGTACTGGTTGGCTGTATGGCATTCGTTGCATTTGTTCTGAACCCCTTCATCGTATGGACACAGATCAAAGCTAATCCCTACCCCCTGGTAATGAAATGTCTGAAAGACTCCTTCATCACAGCTTTCTTTACAAGATCCTCCGCTGCTAACATCCCTGTTAACATGACACTGTGTAAAGAACTGGGTCTGGATGAAGACAACTACTCCATCTCCATCCCTCTGGGTGCTACAATCAACATGGCTGGTGCTGCTATCACAATCACAGTTATGACACTGGCTTGTGTTAACACAGTAGGTATCGAAGTACCTCTGGCAATGAAAATCCTGCTGTCCTTCGTAGCAGCTATCTCTGCATGTGGTGCTTCCGGCGTAGCTGGTGGTTCCCTGCTGCTGATCCCTCTGGCTTGTTCCCTGTTCGGTATCCCCAATGATATCGCTATGCAGGTTGTAGGTATCGGTTTCATCATCGGTGTAGTTCAGGACTCTTGCGAAACAGGTCTGAACTCCTCCACAGACGCTCTGTTCACAGCTGCAGCTGAATTCCACGATTTCAAAGCTGCTGGCAAAGACATCTGGGCTTGGAGAAAAAAATAATTTCCATCAGGAAATAACTTAAGCAACAAACATATATACATAATTTTATAAATTACGGTTAGTACGAGCCCCCGTCGCGAATAGCGGCGGGGTTTTCTTTTTGGGTTGTATTTTTTGTTATAATTCTTTATAATAGATACAAATGTTTGAAGGAGGGGTGGATATGATCGTATTACTTGCAAAAAGCACACTGCAGGAAGGTAAACAGCAGGAATTTATTGCTGTAGCTGAAAAACTGGTGAAAGCAACAAGAGAAGAACCCGGTTGTCTGTATTATGATCTGGTACAGGATGTTTCTGATGATAAGGTTTTCTATTTTGTGGAAAAATATCAGGATGAGGCTGCAGTTGAAGTGCATAAAAACAGTGAGCATTTCCAGACATTTGTGCCGATGATGAATGCGTTCAGAGAAGGCCCTTCCGAAGTAACAAAATGTGCAACGATCGATATTTAAGGGGACATAAGAGAAGAGTGGTATCATGGCAGTTCCAAAACTTTACAGAAAAAGATATATGCCAAGTGAAGTGGTTCATTTAAAAGATGACATCATCACTTATCAGGGCGAAAATGTGATGGTGACAAAATGGGATGTACTTCATCCCAAGGCAAAATTCAGCCATGGGGTATCCTGTTATTATATGGATAAAGGCTGGAAAATCAGTAAGTTTTTAAATAAAAACGATGAACTGGTATACTATTATTGTGATATCATCGATACAACATATAATGAAGAAGAAAACTTCTATGTTTTTACAGACCTTCTGGCAGATGTGATCATTTATGAAGACGGCTTTGTGAAAGTTGTTGATTTAGGTGAAATTGCAGAGGCTCTGGAAGAAGGTATCATCACAGACAGAGAGGCTAAACTGTCCCTTTCCCGTCTGGATGCGCTGCTGGAAGTGATTTACGGCGGTGGTCTGCCGGAAATGATCGCTTTTATGGAACAAAAGGTGTGATCTGATGAGTAATATACACGAAGGTCATCGAGAGAGGATGCGTTCCCGTTTTCTGCAGGAAGGTGCAGATGGCATGGCAACCCATGAAATACTGGAACTGCTGCTTTACGGAACGATTCCGAGGGGCGATACGAATGAGATCGCTCATCATCTGCTTGATGAATTCGGTTCAATTTCAAATCTGATTGAAGCAGATCCTCACGAGATTGCAAAAACGGCAGGTGTAGGGATCAAGAGTGCTGTTTTTCTTTCTTTGCTTCACGAATTAGTGTTGCGATATGAAAGAGAAAAAGTGGAACAAAAACCAGCACTGACATCGATTTCCCGATCAGTAGAGTATTGCAGAGGTCTTCTGGCATTCAGACCGACAGAACGATTCTACGTGATCTGTCTGGATAGCCGCAGAAAAATACTGCATACTTCAAAAATATCTGAGGGAACAGTCAATGATGCAGCTGTCAGCCCAAGGATGGTGGCAGAAAAGGCTCTTCGCTATCAGGCAACCAGTGTATTGCTTTGCCATAATCATCCCAAGGGGAGTGTGAAGCCGTCTTTCGATGATATTAATCTGACTGCAAGGCTGAATCGGATGTTAGAGCCTCTGGGCGTAGAGGTGGTCGATCATATCATTATCGGGGAGAATGAATATTTCAGTTTTTTCGAAAATGATCTGCTGAAAGGCGATTGAACCAAAGGAGGCATTGATTATGAATAAAAAATTATATCGTTCTGCAACACAGGTGAAGATTTCCGGTGTCTGTGGCGGCATCGCAGAATATTTCGGTATCGATGTAACGATCGTTCGTCTGCTGTGGGCTTTGGGCACACTGATGAATTTCTTTGTAGGTGTTGTTGCTTATGTGGCGTGTGTGTTCATTATTCCGGAAGATCCCGGATGTATTGACGTGAACTTTGAAGAAAAGAAATAAAACTCTGTATAGAGTTCTGAAAGAGAAGGAGAAAATATTATGGAACAGAAAAAACGAATTTTCAGCGGCATGCAGCCTTCTGGTGTTATCACACTGGGTAACTATCTGGGGGCATTGAAAAACTGGACAAAACTGCAGGATGAATATGACTGCCTGTACTGTATCGTAGATATGCATGCGATCACAGTTCGTCAGGATCCTGTAAAACTGCGTAAACAGGCAAGAGATCTGCTGGTGCAGTATCTGGCAGTAGGTCTGGATCCCGAAAAAAATATCATGTATTATCAGTCCCATGTGCCTCAGCACGCAGAACTGGGCTGGATCCTGAACTGCTACACATATATGGGTGAACTGAACAGAATGACACAGTTCAAGGATAAATCTGCAAAACACGCAGAAAACATCAATGCAGGTCTGTTCACATACCCCACACTGATGGCTGCAGATATCCTGCTGTATCAGACAGACCTGGTACCTGTAGGTGAAGACCAGCGTCAGCATCTGGAACTGAGCAGAGATATTGCACAGCGTTTCAATGGCGTATATGGTGACACATTTAAAGTACCTGAAGCATATATCGGTAAAGTTGGTGCCCGCGTAATGTCCCTGCAGGAACCTACAAAGAAAATGTCCAAATCTGATGAAAATCAGAACAACATCATCACACTGATGGATGATCCCAAAGTGATCATGAACAAAATGAAACGTGCGATGACAGACTCTGATAATGAAATTCGTTTTGCTGAAGATAAACCCGGCATCTCCAACCTGCTGAGCATTTACTGTGCAGTAACAGGCAAAACAATTCAGGAAGCAGAAAGAGAATT